>CAYNSM010000004.1:0-56606 GCA_964400065.1 uncultured Planctomycetales bacterium | reverse complement strand
TTGTCTGGCACTTATAGGATTATCCAAAATTAGGACAAGTGAATATAAGTGAATTACGATTATTTTTTTATGGGCCCATTGCCCATTTTGTCTTACGCTTAAAAAGCTCCCTCACTTTTTCCAAGAGCTAAAGCGTAATAGTGGACTAGTATAACAAAAAAATTTTCTTTGGCAACAGTTTCGTTTTTGTTATTCATTTTTTTCTGTAGGGAGCAGGCATGCCTGCTCCCTGCAAATCTTTTTTACGGAGCCATACGAACGAAACGGACGCCATTATTAACATACCGATTTTTTAATTGCAGCCCTATACACCCGACATTGATGCGAAACGAAACCGCATAACTCCCACTGTTAAAATCACCGCCACGATAATCAGCTTTATGCGTACCCGATGAACCATCCCCAGTTATTCCACAGGCTGTTGTAACATCAATTCCAATCCAATCGTTATTTGTCGCATTTCCCTCGCAACCTGCCATTGTTGCCAATGTCCCATCGCCATGCGTTCCTGTAAAACTTCGTGAAGATGAATTGCTTAAAGGAACAATCGCTTCAAATAAATTGCCGCTCATATCCATCAACCCATAATAACTGGCTGCAGCTGAAAGACGATTTGTTGCATTCGTCGCCGCAAAACCAACACGCAAAGGGTCCGAATAATTAGCAAGACCCTCACCGCTATTACTCGCCGCTTCCGAACCTCTCCCCGAATTAATAATCCCGCTGACGGCGGTCGTAGTGGTCGTCCCCCAAGCGTATTCACCATAAACAGCACTTTGCGGCCCCCTGCAAGCTTTTTCATACTCTAATTCTGTCATATGCCGCAATCCTGCCCAATCGGCATAAGCACACATATCCATCCAATTAATAAGATTCATGGCTGTATTGGATCCATCATCTTGTTCATCAAAAGTGCCGTTATCGTTTAAATCACAGCCAAATACTACCGGATTCGTTGTTCCATTGCCCGAAGCAGGCGCACGAATACTTTGACGGGCTGCTACCGATGGGGCACCATACATAACATAATAATTTGGTATTGTATTTGCCGAAATCACAGACTCGACACGATGTCCTTGTTGTGTTCGAGTCAAACTGTTTAAAAAATCTCTATATTGTCCTTGAGAAAGTTCGTATTTCATTGCGTAAAACGCCCGATAACCCGTCGGCCAAGACGCATTGCCCGTAATCCCGCCGTCGCCATCGACAGATACAGGAGACGTATCAATATCGTCGCAAGAATTTGAATCAGCAGTAATAGACTTTGCCGATGTTGTAACTTGCACAGACGTATTATCAACACCGTTTTCATGCAAAGACTTCAGACTTTCCTGGCTTCCATTACCATCGCCAATATAAAACGGTCCTTCGGGAATATAGGCCATTTCGACACCAAAGACTTTTGTAGTGACCGTGTCTGTGTCAGCCAAGCCGCTAGTGCCATAATCGACAACCAGCCGCACCTTTTGGGACGCGAACGTTCCGCTACCCGTCGCTGTGCGTGAGATAAACGCACCAATCTTATCCGACGGCACAACGATTTTAAAATCAGAATTAGTGCCCGGTGATGTGCCAGATGGATTTGTTCCTGCGGTGTAAAGCTTGCCGTGTAGCCACGGGGCGGTTGAATTTTGATAAAGTTTAACAAACACCCACGCCGCGTCGTGACGGCCGTCCGGCTTTCGCCAGCTGTGGTCCCAACTGATATTAAATTGCACGACCATGGTGTTAGCCGACGCATTGCGGTCTTCGATCGTGACGTTGCTGATGACGAGGTTATTGGCAAAGGCCGGGGTGCTGATAAGAAAGAAAAGGAAAAGAAAAAATTTTTTCATAATATTAAACTCTGAACTCCCCCTCGCCCCCTCTTTAACTAAAGAGGGGGAAACGAATTACAGACATGTTCCCAAACAAATATTTCCTTCTTTATATATTCCCCTCTTTTATAAAGAGGGGGCGAGGGGAGTTATATTATCGTAATCCACACACCACTAAAATTTATACGTCACATCCGAATACCAGCGGCTTTGATTGCGGAAATACCCAAAAGAACCGGACGAATCCCCGGCAAAAATATCGGCACCCAACCCGAGACGCAAACTGCTTGTCAAGCTATAGCTAACTTTAGACCGATACAAATAATCCGGGCCATCAATATTGACAAGCGCACTTGCTTCTGTCGCTAATTTTTTACTAAACCACTCGCGGCTTAAACGGACCGAAAACCCATTACTAAACTCCTTTTGCCCAATAAATGTTTTGTCGTAATCCATAATCCAACGCTGAGTCAACTGGACATTGACATCCCACTTATCAAAATACGTATGATCCACACCAATCAAATAATCCACATACCCAGCTTTCTTAACTCCGTCGATATCCGAGGGGTCATACACCGAAAAATACGCATCCGGAAAATACACCGCCTCCCCCTTGCAAACATAATCATTAATTTCCTTGGAGAACGTCATGCCAAAAATATTTTGACGTTCATAGTCCGGATTAAAATCATACACCCCTGCATTAATCGTCCGATACATAACCGGCGTTGAAGTCCAGCTGCGCAAATAAAAAGCGCCGACATCCAAACCATCGTAAAGATACGAAAAGCGCGCGCCGATTTTGCTGTTTTCAAAGCCGTAGTCCGGCTCCTTTGGATCAACAAGAGTAAAAGGCGTTGTATTATTAGGCAGTGGCAAAGGCGGGGCAAAGTTAGACGTCGCCAAACCGGTTTTATCAAATTCCACGCCGGGCAAAACAATCAACTGCGAATGAAATTTTTCCTTTGTATATTCTGTACTTAACCCCCATTCGGGGATACGGATAAACTCAAAGTCCGGCAAAATATATTCGCGCAAATCCCGCGCATTGACAACATCGGCATAAAAAAGACCGACAGCCTCTCCCCAAACGACCTGTTGTTTTCCAAGTCTAAAATCCCAATCTCCGACCGAATAATCCGCATACGTATCGCGCAGCTCTAGCTCTGCTTTTTGGTCCGACTCAACACTGTCGGTGTAATGATCAGAAACCGCAAAAATCGAATCGTACTTAAACCGTCCCGAAACAAAATATTTCAAATTCGAAGCGACTTGACCGGCACCAGAAAGATAGATCTGGCTAGCTATTTTTGTCGCGCGATTAGGATCATAGACCTGTAACGCCGATTGATTTTGCAAACTCCCATGAATCTCAATATGCGTTCTTTTTTGAAAGTCTACGTACATTTTGTTAAGGTCAGCCAAGCGATCTTCGACGATCAAATACTTTTCCTTCAAACGCAGGTCCTTTTCAAATTGGTCAAGCCGGACAAGCATCTTTTCGATATATGTTTTGGGAACTTTTTTATCGACGACAACAGGCATGACAAAATCATCATTTGTAGCCGGGTTGTCCTGGGCAAATCCAAAACGGGAAGAAAGCAAAAGCAAAACAATCACAAAAAAAACATTTTTTTTCATCCTCATTTTCTCCTGACAAATAACAGATCCATAAAAATCTACTGCCCCATTTTGTTCATATATTCTTTAGTAAAGTTTTTCTCAGGGATTTCGATAACTTTCATATCATTATATTCGATTGTTGAATACTGCCCTTTGATAATAGCGTCCTTAAGAACCAGCTTAGACGGCCTTAATTTGCCAGCCATCGTCTTATAATTTTCAAAAGAACACGTCTTTAAAAACCGTCCGCTGATCGCAAAATACTCGGCCTTAACCGGCCAAAAATTATCCGCCATCACCCACAATTTGATCTTGCCATACGTCGTCGAATCACGCAGGGAATTTAGCTCGAGGATATAGAAATCTTTTTCAGAAATCTTTTCGTGGCTTAAAATTTTGGCCGAATAATCGCCCGAAAAGTTAGTGCGGGCAACGTCGCCATTAGCTACATCGCCGTTTAAACGCTGCTGCAAAGAAATACGAATCGGCTTAGATACCTCAGGAAAAAATCCCCAAAAGTCGTTTTCACGCATCAAAAGCGCCTGCCCGCGCTCATTCTCAGGCTCGGTCGTTTTAACAATGGTCTTATCTTTTCCCTTAATATAAACGTCATACCGGCTGGCATGCTCGGGACGATTAGGTTTATAGGAAACGACCCTGACGTCCGTTTGATAATCCAGCTCTGGATTGCGAACCTCATCAACTTTTTGAACAATTTCGTCGGCGGATAAATCGGCAAAAACTAAACTTGTATGGCAGATTACAAAAGAAAAAATTGCGGCAAGAACCATGCTTTTCATAAAGAACACCTTTTCGTTAAAGTTTAAATTTCTTTAATCTTAACGAATCGAGGGGAGTTTGTCACAAAAAAATACTTTTTTTATTATTGAAACTGCGTCTCGTAGAGACGTTTATACAAACCGCATGTGGTGAGTAATGCTTCGTGAGGACCCAACCCAACAATGCCGCCTTTGTCCAAAACGACAATCTTATTGGCTTTTTTGATCGTCGACAAACGATGCGCAATCGCAATAACCGTGCGGCCGACCATCAACTTGTCCAAAGCATCCTGCACATATTTTTCGGATTCCGAGTCTAATTGAGAAGTCGCCTCATCAAGAATCAGGATAGGAGGATTTCGAAGAATTGCCCGTGCAATGGCAATACGCTGCTTTTCTCCCCCCGAAAGCCGAAACCCGCGATCACCAATAACAGTGGCATAACCTTCGGGCATTTTGATAATAAATTGATGGGCAAAGGCACGCTCTGCCGATTTTTCAATTTCATCTTGGGTCGCCTGCGGTGTGCCGTAAGCGATATTAGCACCGACGGTATCATTAAAGAGGAAATTTTCTTGCGATACAATGCCAATCTGTGCACGCAAAGATCCAAACGTCACGTCACGGACGTCTTTGCCATCAACTGTTACGCGCCCTGCACTCACATCATAAAAACGTGGAATTAAATTCGCCAAAGTCGTCTTGCCGGTTCCCGTGGGGCCTACAATTGCAACCAACTCACCGACCTTAATTTCCAAATTAATGTTTCTTAAAACTTCCGTTCCTTGACTTTCATACCGAAACGAAATATTTTCGAGCTTAATATTTTTTTGGATCACCGGCAGGACAAACGCGTCGGGCTTCTCTTGCACCGTCGGCACCTCGTCCAAAACATCATAAATCCGTTCATTAGCAGCCAAAGCTTGCTGTGTCATCGCATGCACGTTGCCAAGCTTCTTTAAAGGACTGATGATCAGCAAAATCGAACTTAAAAAAAATGCAAAAACACCAAAGGAAAGCTGTTCATCCATCACCTGTTTGCCCATCCAGAGAATAATCGCAATCCCGCAAAAAAGGCCAAAAAGCTCGGTAATCGGATTCATAAGCAAAATCCGCTTGACCGACTTTAATCGCAGCTTATACGCTTCTTGATTTTTAGCGCGAAAACGGTTGATTTCAAAATTTTCGGTTCCGAAAGCTTTGACAACCCGCACGCCGGATATCGTCTCTAAAAGAATTGAGTTAACATCCGCCATGTTTTCTTGCGTGCGTTTTGAAAGCTTGCGCAACTTAGCCCCAATACGGCTTAACGGCCAACCGATCAGCGGCAAAACAAAAAAGATCACGCACGCCGCTTTAAAGTGAATCGAAAACGCAATCGCGACATACATCAAAATCAAAAACGTCTGGCGAAACAGATCGGTCACCCCATAAGATATCGCATTCTCGACGACCGCAACGTCATTGGTAATCCTCGACAAAAGCTCACCGGTACGTCTTTCGCTAAAATAATCGAGCGAAAAACTTTGGATTTTAACATACAGCTTGTCGCGGATATCCCGAATCACCCGCTGGGAAAGGTCATTCATCAGATACGAACTTAAATAGGTAAAAATATGCTTAACGACCATCAAAACCACAACAGCCCACGGCAAAATACTCAAAAGTGTCGCCGGTTCCATGGTGTTGAGCTTTTCAATAAGGTGCCGAAGAAAATCAGGAATCTGATTCGGAAAAACAATTTGTTTTTTATTAAAAATACGGTCCGTCAAAGGGACAAGAAGTGTATATTGGACGCCTTCAAAAAGACTCGAGACAAACAAAGCGACGACCGCAACGACAAAAAGCCGCTTCTGTTCTTTAAGAAACCCCAGAAGCTTAAGGTAGTTTTTCATCTGATAACCTGAGAATTTTGAGGATGTTATATCAAAAATATTGACGTGATGTTAGCATGCAGGTTGACTTTTGTCGAGCAGTTTGTTATAACTGAGCACATCATGAAAAAAATTAACGTCGCCATTATCGGGATCGGACATTTAGGCTCCCGCCATTTGAAAGTTTACTCAGAACTCAAAAATATCGTTAATATTGTCGGCGTCTGCGATATTAAAGAAGAGCGCACCGAGCGGCTTGCCCATCATTACCGGGTCCCCTTTTTTGATGATTATAGGCAGTTGGTCGGCAAAGTCGACGCGGTTAATATTTGCGTGCCAACGACCATGCACTATGAAATCGGCAAATTCTTTCTTTCGCACAATGTTCACACCTTTATCGAAAAACCCATCACCATGGATGTCGCGCAAGCCGACGAGTTAATCGCTTTATCCCAAAAGAACAACCTCAAACTCCAAGTCGGTCACGTCGAACGTTTTAACAGTGCGTTTATGGCGATCAAACATTTTACGAAGCATCCGCTGTTTATCGAATGCCATCGTTTGAACAAATTTCCCAACCGCTCGTTGGATATCGGCGTCGTTATGGATCTGATGATCCACGATCTGGATATTATGCTGGGCATCAACAATAGTCCGGTCAAAGACTTTCATGCCGTGGGGATCAATGTTTTGACTTCCCTTGAAGATATCGCCAGTGTCCGCGTTGTTTTTGAAAACGGCTGTGTCTGCAACTTAACAGCCAGCCGCGTTTCGGATGAAGTCATGCGCAAAATCCGCATTTTTACCGTCGACTCTTACATTTCGCTCGATTACGTCAAACAAGAAGCTTTTATTTATCGCAAGCATGGCGATCTGATTTCCAAACACGCTCTGCCTATTCAAAAAGAAGAGCCGCTCAAAGAAGAGCTCAAGTCTTTTATCGAATGTGTGCGCGACGACAAAACGCCGGTCGTCTCAGGCGCCGAAGGCCGAGATGCTCTTGCACTTGCTCTTAAAATTTGTGCCAGCATCAAAGAAGCGCAAACACAAATTTCCAAGCGTATCGAATTGGCAACTCTTGCCAAAACTTAACAATGAATCCACCAAACTCCCCTAAAAACTTAAAGACTTCATCAAAGCATCTGATGATCGTTGCCGGTGAGGTCTCTGGCGACAGCCACGCTGCGGCTCTGGTTAACGCGCTAAAACATTTAGATCCTGCGCTCACTTTTTCGGGCTTAGGCGGGCCTAAGATGCAGGCAGCTGGTGTATCCATCGACGAGGATTTGACGCGATTTGCGGTTGTCGGCTTTTTTGAAGTGCTCAAACATTACACAGAGTTTCGACGCTCTTTTAATACGTTTCTAAAAAATGTTGCAGAACGCAAGCCAGATGCCGTTATTCTCGTTGATTATCCGGGCTTTAATCTGCGCTTGGCCGGCCGCCTAAAAAAAATGGGCGTTAAAGTCATTTATTACATCAGTCCTCAGGTTTGGGCGTGGAAAGAAAACCGTGTGCGTTTTATCAAAAAAAACGTCGACCGGATGCTCGTGCTATTTGATTTTGAAAAGAAATTTTACGCCGATCGCGACGTTGAAGTCGATTTTGTCGGCCACCCATTGGCTGATGAAGTTGACCTAACCTGTGGACGCGAAGAAACACTGATACGCGCCGGCCTTTCGCCGGATAAATTTACCATCGGCCTTTTGCCCGGCTCGCGGCAAAAGGAAATCGAGTCCCTTCTACCGGCGATGATCGACGCTGCTCAAATTATGCATCACGAAGATCCGCGCTTTCAATTTCTTATTCTTAAAGCGCCGAATCTTGACGAGAAATTATTTAAAGAATACCTCGAGCAAAAACCCTTTATGATCAAATTGCTCGACGGCCATTTTCATAATGGACTTAATGCCTGCGATCTGTGTGTGGTCACATCCGGCACCGCAACACTTGAGACTGCCCTTCTCTTAAAACCGATGGTCGTCGTTTATAAAACTTCTTTTTTAACTTACTTTTTAGCCAAGGCCTTGATCAAAATCCCGTATATCGGGTTAGTCAACGTTGTCGCCGGGAAAAAAATTGTTCCCGAATGTATTCAAGATGACGCCAACGGACAAAAAATCGCAGACGAACTTAAAAAAATTTATAAAAACCCTGCCGAATTTGATAAAATTTGCACCGAGCTTGAAAAGGTCAAAACTTCTTTAGGTGAAAACGGGGCAAGCAAACGTGCGGCCGAAAACATTATCCAATTTCTAAAATAAATATGACGAAACAACTAAAACATCCTCTTCGCGACGATCATCGCGCCACCTGTCTAACTTGCATGGATGGGCGCATTCAAATTCCCGTCATCAACTGGATTCGCCGCAGCTCAAAGGTCAAATATGTCGATATTATTTCCGGACCGGGCATGGACGGCATTTTGACCCGTCCGCACGCGCAGATGGACGCGATTTTAACGGGTATCAAAATCTCGACGAAAACTAATCACTCCTCGCATATTTTTGTCGTGGGCCACTTTGACTGCCGAGGAAATCCTGTCTCCTACGAAACACACAAAGACCAAATCATCGCCGCAACAAAAAAAATCAAAACACTTTTTTCTTCCTACCCTGTTACCGGACTTTGGGTCAACTCCAAGTGGCACGTCAAAAAAATTATTGATTTAATCTAACGGAATAATCTCTTTTTTGCAGTCCTCAGGGCAGTTGCAGTGATTTTCAAAATTAGTACAAACGCCATCCCCACAGGGGATACAGATGGGCAGATGATATGCGGTATTCTTGCCTTGCATATTGCATTTTCCGTCGAGATAATCAAAACCGCAGCGCTTGACAAGCCCTTTACAACACTCCACATCCTGTCCGCTGTAAGCTAGCGCACCGCATTCGGGAATATGGTCAAGATCATTCTGAGGCTGGCAACTTGTCGTTTGGGAACAGTCCGTTTGTGTACGACAAAATTTGTTGGGACAATTTTCGGCACTAATCGCAACACAATCTTTCGGGACACAAACTTTCGGACATTCTTTCTCCTGCGAATCATTCGCGCATTTTAGCTGGCAAATTGTCGTCGGACATTGAAGATTTTCCGAATACGCCTTGCTGCAATGGTCACTAAAGGATTGCTGGGCATAAAGCGCATCGGCAAAACTCATCAGAGCCACAACAACACCCACAAACATCCATTTTAATAAACGCATCTTCCCGCCTTATGGTTAAATTTTTTCTATAGTCTGCAAAGGCACCCAGCCAACTTTTTCATCGGGACGTTCAATTCGAAGCCAATCACCTTCCAAAATCTGCCAACGGACCTTTTGACCCTCGGGAAGTTCAAAATAAACCGTTGCCTTGTCATTTGGTTCAAAGCGCGCCGCTGTCGCTTTAATCACAATAGCCGCATCTTTTTCCAAATTAATTTTCATTATCAATCCAACTATAGAGATCAAAAACAAAACGCCCAAAATTCCCATGGCCCAACGGCGCCCCGACCAGTTAAAATACAAACCACACAAATGCACAATAGCCAAAGCTCCGGCGAGCAAAGATAAGACAAGCACCATTTCATTAACACTGTAAAAACGGACATGCCCGCTAAAAATCTTATCAACAAAGCTCAAAGCCGGGTCGACCTTAGCCGGGACGGAAGATAATGCAAATTTTAAGTTTGCCGCCAAGTCGCTGTCACGTGGGCTAAATTTTTGTGCCCGCTCATAATTTACAATCGCCTTGCCCAACTGTTTATTTTTAAAATAGCTGTTGCCTAAGTTATAAAACACACTTGCGCTTTCGTGGCCTAAGCTAATAATCGCCTGATAAATTTCAATCGCTTGGCTATATTTTCCGTCGCGATAAGCGGCGTTGGCCTTGGCAAAATCCGCCGCAAGCAATTGATCCCCTGCAAAAGCCGGGCACGTTAATATTCCAAATAAAATAATCGCTAGAAATTTTTTCATTAATAATTCCGTTCAAAAAAATCGATGATCTCTTGTGTCCGTTTAAACGTGGCGCGCATTTTGTCTTCCAAACCTTGAGCAGAAGCAAAGCGCACCAATTCACACTCACTTAAAATTTCCCGCAAAGAATCTATGACCGCATTTTTTTGGTCCTTGGATTTTAAATGCCCGGCCAACACGTCAACTGTGATTGCACCCGCTGGGATATGAAACTTATTGCCAAAATATTCCTGCAACGTTTTAAAAATACTGTCATAAAAATTGCGGGCATCTTTTTCATGCAAAAACCGCCCCGCGCTGGCCAATCCAAGACGGGCTTGGCGTGGCGCATGCATCCGGCGCGCCAGGCGAATATCGGTCGAAAGCCGTTTTTGATATTCAAAATTAATAAACAGCCCCAACCAAATCAAAAACAGAAGCGCGACCCCCAAAACAAAACGGCCGTCACGATACAGCAGGTATCCTTTTTTCTGCAAAGGCCCGATATTTTCTTTGATAAAATGGATGTCCTCTCCTAAATCCTCAACTACCTGCGGCTGTTTCTCGACGGAAATATTGGGTGCGCTCATACCAACGACTTTTGATTCCTCTGTTTTGGCAATCGGACTGACCGTTAAAGCAAACGGCCCTTGGCTTACCGTCCGGTATTGTTTGTCCACGACATCAAAATAACTAAACGTTACTGCCGGCAGTTGCGTAACTTTATCGTGGTTAGGAATCACGACCTGCTCAAGATTTTTCTCGCCATTTCTATCTATGATTTTAGGGTCATAAACTTTAAAATCAGCCGAATCCTTAAACGCCGGCAAATTAACTGCCTTGAGATTTCCATCGCCGGCAATGCGCATGCGCACCGTCAGCGGATCACCGACCTTGACCTGAGTTGGACTGACCGTCATTTCAAAATTATATTTCCCTACCCCGCCGGAAAAATCCGACGGCTTGCCTTCCTCTGGCAGCGGCAAAACTTTGATGCCGATATTGGCACTTTCCAATTGGATTGTTTTGGTTTCATACTGGCCTAAAAAACCGTCAAAAAAATCATCATTAAAAATATCACCAAACTGGCTTGGCATCGATTCTCGCCGAGAATTTTTGATCAAAATGTTAGCACCCAATTTTGCCGGTCCCAGCGTCAAATCCCCGGTGCGAGTCGGATAAATAAAGGTGCGAAACTCCATGATCTGATAAGCAATCCCGCCTAAGGTCTGTTGCCCTCGCCGTGGTTCGCCAAAATCCTCAGACGTAAATCCCTCATGTTCAAACGTCGGATACTGGACATTTTTTACGGCTAAATCATTAATAAAAAGCTTGATAACCAGCGGGATCGGTTCATTAAGATAGGCTTCCTTTTTTGGCGTGCCCAAAACTATAAAAATTTTATCCTGCAAAGCCGCCGGCGAGTCTTTATCGCCTTTGATGGGCGAACCCGGATTTACACTACCCGAATTGGCGACAGAAATCGCAATCGGCTGCGTTGTATAATCTTTTGCGTTGATGGTCATTGTAATAGCAGGGATTTGGAACTGTCCACTCTTAAGCGGAATGACCGTAAACATCATGCCCGTTGAACGCGACATCTTTCCGTTGATAATAGAAATCTTCGTTGAAGGCCCAAGATAGCGCACTTCCAAACCGTCTATTTTCGGCAGCTGTACCGGCGGGACCCCATCGGTTGCGCCGTTAACCGTCACGGTCAATTGCAAAGCGCTCCCTAACTCAACCGTCGTTGCATTAACCGTCGCCTCGACGGTAATGTCTTCTGCAAACAAAGGCGAAGAAACGACCAAAAGCGCTAAAACAATACCGGCGACGGCAAAGTATTTATTGAAAAATATTTTTATCAACCCCTTCATCTTACCAATCTTTCAAAACCGCAGGCTCGTCTGCGGTGTGTTTTTCAAAATTAAGCAGCCCTGCCGACTCAGGACTCTGCTCGAATTGTTTGAGCAATGCTTTGGCTTCTTCTTTCGTCATTTCCCCACGCTTAGGCGCAACCGAAGCGGAGCTATTTTCTTCGGAAGTTTTATCTTCTTGTTGATCCCCACTCTGTGAAAAACCTTGCTGGGGCTTTTGCTCTTCTTTTTTGTCCTCTGCGTCTTTATTTTCGGATTGCGAGGGACTTTGTGAAGATTTCTTTTCTTGTTCCTGACTTTGTTTTTGGTCTTGTTTTTTGTCCTCTTTATTAGACTCTTGATCTTTATTTTGATTCTGTTGATTTTGCTGGTCTTGCTGCTGTTTCTTTTTCTTTAAAAGTTCTAGTTCTTTTTGAACAATGTCACGATTATACTTAGCGTCCATGTCCTTGTCATCAATATTCAATACCGCATTAAACTGGCGCAAAGATTCCTCAAGCGCAGAAATTGCTTGATCGACGTGCTTTTCTCCGAAATTAACACCTTGGGCATACAAAGTGTCGCCCAAATTAAAGTGGGCATTCTTTTTCACAAGGACATCGTCGCTCAAAAGGCCTTTTTGTAAATGTAAAACCGCTTCATCATACTTTTTATTTTTATAAAGCGCTGTCCCTAAATTGAAATTGATCGCCGGCGACTGGGGATCTGCTTTTAAAGCATTCTCGTAATTCTTGAGCGATGAATCAAAATCCCCTTTTTTATACAGCGCATTGCCTCGTTTGACTTCACCTTCCTTCGACGCAGCGCAAGCGGCAGAAGCCCAAAATAACAAAAGAACAAAAAATGTGATTTTTTTTGTCATAGCTCGTCTGCTCTCTTTCGCGCCGGCAATCCTATCTCTAGAATCAAAAACAATAAAGCCACCGCCAACGGAATCTGAAATCGCTCAAAATACCGACGCTCTGACTTTGCCTGAAAGTCCTTCTTTTCAAGCTTTGAAATTTCGCGCTCATAAATTAAATCCAGCCCAAACTGCGTCCCGCTGGCACGGACATAAACGCCGTCGCTTGCTAAAGCCATTTTTTGCAATAAAGATTCATTAAGGCGGGATTTAACAAAATTTCCTTGTCCGTCTTTCAAAAAATCTAACTCGCCCTTTTCGTTTTCAACCTGGATAAGCTCGCCTTCCTGCGTCCCGACCCCAACGGTAAAAATCTTGATCCCCTTTTCCTTAGCCTTTTCGACAATGGGCATCGGGTCGTTTTCGAGGTTTTCCCCGTCAGTAACAATAACAATCGCTTTAAATTTGCTAACGGTAGTGTCATATTCCTTAAGCGCTTGACGCAAGGCGCTATTGATATTTGTTCCGCCCCGCGCAACACTGTTAGGACTTAAATCTTCGAGGTTTAGAAGAAAACCGCTGTAATCAACGGTCAACGGACAGATCAAAAAAGCATCGCCCGCAAAAGCAATAAGCCCGATGCGATCGCCTTTGAGCTTTTTGATCAAATCTTTAGTAGCCAGTTTGGTGCGCTCCAGCCGACTGGGCTTAACATCGCGCGTCAACATACTGCGTGAAACATCGACAACAAGCAAAATATCCGTCCCGCGGCGTTTAATTTCCCGGACCTCATAGCCCCACTGCGGACGCGCCAAAGCAAAAACACTAAAAACTACGACGAGAATAAAGAAAAATGACCGCAGGGTTTCGCGCTTGGCATCATAGCTTTTGGCCATATGCGCAAAAAGCTCTTCAGATGCAAACAGACTTCTTTGATATTTACGATGACGATAAGCCCACCACAAAAAAGCTAAAAGCACAATGATCGTCCATAACCACAGCAAATTTTGAATTGCGCCAAATTTCATAAATTTTCCTAATTTCTTTTTTAATCCTCCCCTATTAATTCCCCCCTCTTTAATAAAGAGGGGGATTAAGGGGGAGTTCTTTCCTACGGCAATCTCAAAAGCAAAGTATTTTCCAAAACTAGCGCCCCAAGCAAAAATAACAATCCAGCTGTTAAAAAATACCCAAACAGCTCCTTATATTCGCGATATCCTGTCTCTTCAATTTTTGTTTTTTCAAGCCGGTCAATTTCCTTATAAACCTGCCGCAAAGAATCAGTATCGGTGGCGCGAAAATACTGCCCGCCGGTTGTCTGCGCAATTGATTTTAAAGTTTGCTCATCGATCTCAACCGGAATATTCTGATACCCTTGCCGGCCCCAAATATCCTGCACCGGAAACGGCGCTGTCCCGTTAGTCCCTGCGCCAATGGTATAAATTTTGACACCCAAAGCTTTCGCCGCCTTGGCTGCCGAGAGTGGATCAACTTTTCCGCGATTATTAACTCCATCGGTCAAAAGAACAATGACTTTGCTCTTTGACTGGCTTTTTGACAAACGGGATAAAGACGCGCTGATCGCAGAACCAATCGCGGTGCCGTCTTCCATCATATTAAGCGTCACACGATCCAAATTCGCTTTAAGCCACGCATAATCCGTCGTCAAGGGACTCACCGTATACGCTAATCCCCCAAAAGCGACTAACCCTAACCGGTCAGAACTGCGGCCATCGACAAATTCTTTGACAACATCTTTAACAACTTCCAGCCGATTATACCGCCGGCCTTTGAGCGTGAAATCTTCCGCGGCCATACTCCCCGAGCCGTCGATGGCTAAAACAATGTCGATGCCTTCTGCTTCATTTTTGACATCTTCTAAAATTGAACGCGGGGCTGACAGTGCCACAATAAAAAGAGCTAACCCAAGCAAGCGCAGATAAAACGGCAAGTTTGCAAAACGGGTTTTCCAAGTCTTCTGCAAAGCGCTGACCAATTCTCCCGACGGAAAACGCAGTGAAGACATACGATTCTGACGGCTTGCCCAAAGGACAAACGCTAAAATAAAGGGAAGAAAAATTAAAACCAAAGGGTCTTTAAAAATCATTTGATTGCTTCTTTGGGCATTGTTTCTTGCACCAAACGCTTAGCTGCGTTAAAAGCATCGGTCATTTCACTAGCCGTCGAGCCATAGCGCGCAAACTTGACCATATCGCTGGCTGTTAAAAATTCCTTTAAAAATTCTTTTTGAGCTTCATTTAAAACCGCCAGCGTTTTGACGTGCATCAAAAATTCGTCCGTTGTCATTTCCGGCGCTTTGACCAAAAAACGGTCTTCAAGATAATGCCGGACAATCGACGAGAGACGAATAAAATATTCCTTGATTTCTCCGCGAGAAGGCAAATTTTCTTTCTCAAGCGTCAAAAGCTCTTGAGTGGCAATTTCCCACGCGGTTTTGCGAATCATGCGCGTTTCTTTTTTTGATTTGAGTTTCGGCAACAACCATCGCAAAAAGAAAAAAATTCCCCCCAGAAGCACAAGCCCCAAAATGACAAACAGAAAAAAATAATTGGCCGGCAAATCAACCGGCGGTCGAACATCTTTAAGTTCAATAGTAGGCATGTTAATCCCAAATTTTGCGTTACAATCTATTGCGCGACGGATTGTCGCGCACAAAAAGTAAAATGCAAAATTTGCCTTTGGTTGCGGTTTTACCGCAAGGATTAACCCCGCACGTCTCGACAAAGTCGAGACATTCGGCCCTTTGGGCGAATTTTGTTTAGCCTCGTAAGAACGAGGCTAATGCAAAATTCGGGTTAACTTTTCCTCTTGCGGCGCTTTAAAAAGAATTTTACGATTTCATCGCTATATGATTTGTCGGTGACAATATCGATATGGTCCATTCCCACTGAATCAAACAGACGCCGGCGATTTTTTAAACGGGTTTGCGCGGTCTGTCGATACTGCTCTTGCACCTTTAGCGAACTGGTATCAACTAACGTCAAGTCTCCACTTTCTGCATCTTGCAACAAAAGCAGTCCGCAGTTGGGCAGTTCATTTTCACGACGATCATTGAGCGTCACGGCAATCAAATCGTGGCGACGATTAGCAATCGCCAAAGCTTTTTTTAAACGCCCCTGACCGGCGCTCTCTGTAATTTTTGACGCTGATGTATTTTCAAAAAAGTCCGAAATCAAAAACGCGACACTTTTTCGGGTGACAACCTTATTAAGATAATCAAGTGCGGCGACCATGTCCGTCGCTTTATTTTGCGGCTTAAAATAAAGAATCTCGCGAATCAAACGCAGAACATTCTTAGTCCCCTTGACCGGCGGAATAAACTTTTCAATCTTGTCAGTAAAAATTAAAAGTCCGATCTTGTCATTGTTGCGAATAGCCGAAAACGCCAAGAGCGCGGCAATCTCGGCGGCGAGTTTGCTTTTTAAATCATTAACGCTGGAAAATTGACACGAAAGAGAAACGTCAACTAAAAGCATGACCGTCAGCTCGCGCTCCTCGACGTACTTTTTGATATGCGGTTTGCCGGTGCGAGCGGTGACGTTCCAGTCAATCGTGCGCACATCGTCACCCGGAAAATATTCGCGGACTTCGTCAAACTCGAGGCCCCGCCCTTTAAAAACGCTGTGATACTGGCCGGCAAAAACGTCTGTGACCAGACGGGAGGTCGTTATCTCAATGCGACGGACTTTTTTAAATAGGTCTTTAGGTATCATATTTTATATTAGTGGCTATGCTTGGTGGACTTCTAAGCGAGTTCCGCAGCCACGGCGCTTACTTGACTGCCTTTTAAATTTAGAATAAGCGACGTGAGCGAGGACTGTTTGAGCGACAAGTCCACTAAGCATAGCCACACATCATTCTACGGGACTTCAATTTCACTAAAAATACGGCTGATAATCTCCTCGGAAGTTTTTTCCTCAGCCTCGGCCTCATAACTGACAATAACCCTATGACGCAAAACATCCATCCCGATTGTTTTAACATCCTGCGGAGTCACGTATCCGCGGCCCTGCAAAAAGGCGTAGGCTTTGGATGCAACCGCCAAATAAATCGTCGCCCGAGGAGATGCGCCATACTGGATAAGTCCTTTTAGATCAGCGAGCTTATAATTTTGAGGATGACGCGTTGCCTCGACTAAATCAACGATATATTTTTCGATCTTTTCGTCCATATAAATTTCATCAACGATAGCACGCGCGCGCAAAATATCAGCCGTTGTGACGATATTTTGGACCTTAAAGTCCGCCTTCGTAAACGACATGCGCCGCAAAATTTTGAGTTCCTCCTCTTTCGTCGGATATGTAATCTTGACTTTGAGCATAAACCGGTCAACTTGCGCCTCAGGCAGCGGATACGTTCCCTCCTGCTCAATCGGATTTTGAGTCGCTAAGACAAGAAAAGGGTCCTCTAACTTTAAAGTCTCATTGCCAATTGTAATCTGACGCTCCTGCATCGCTTCAAGCAAAGCGCTCTGCACCTTGGCCGGCGCACGATTGATTTCATCAGCGAGAATAAAATTCGCAAAGAGCGGTCCCTTTTTGACATTAAACTTGCCCGTGTGCTGATCATAAATAAGCGTCCCCGTTAAATCCGCAGGAAGCATATCCGGCGTAAACTGCAAACGCTGAAAATTTGCTTTGATCGTAGAAGCAAGCGTTTTGACCGCGGTCGTTTTGGCCAATCCTGGAACGCCTTCGACTAAAATATGGCCGTTGGCCAAAAGCCCAACAAGCAATCGGTCCAACAGATAGCGCTGGCCGATTAAAACCTTGTCGACTTCCATAACAATAGCGTCGATGAAACTGCTTTCTTTTTTGACCTTTTCATTAATTGCGCTGATATTGACATCCCCCATAGACACTTTCTCCTTACCGAAGTTATTAAATTTTTATTTAAAACAGATGTTTTGAATTTTGCTAGGCAGGATCAAATTTTATTACTGCAAAAATTTTTGTCAAGAGGCGACATGCTTAGAGAGGGTCGCTTGGAGATTTTTTGGAATTGTAAAATAAAAGCACGCCCCTTGCCCTAATTGAGAAACAACCCAAACCTTGCCGCCATGATCCTCGACACCGGCCTTGACAATGCTCAAACCAGCTCCCGTCCCCTCCACAATTGTCGAATTATCCAAGCGCTTAAAAACATCAAAAATTTCCGCATGATGCTCCGGCGCAATACCAATACCGTTGTCGCGAACATAAAATTCAAAGTTTTCGCCCTGATCAACAACACCGATTTCAATACAGGCCACATTATTATTTTGCGACGAAAACTTGATCGCATTATTTATCAGGTTGACAAAGACCTCGGTCAATTTGATCCTGTCGCAAACAAGCATCGGCCATGATGCCGCAAGAATAATTTGCGATCGACTTTGCCGGATAACATACTCCAAACGTTCTAAAACTCCGTCGAGTAAAAGACGCATATCGACCTTTTCATAAGGATTTTTTATCCGCGAAATCCTTGTCAGGGCCAAAAGATCCTGAATCATATCATTAAGCCGCTTTGTCCCGCGGCGCAGGCCGGTCAAACTGCGTTGGCCTTTTTCGTCTAACTTGTCAAAATAATGCGTTTCTAAGAATGCGCCGTAACCTTCTATCCCCGTCAAGGGCGCGGCAATATCGTGACTGACCGTATAAACAAAACGGTCAAGCTCGGTGTTGACCTTTTGTAAATCATATTTTTGGCTATTGGTCACATCCAAACTCTTGACCAAGGCTTCCTTTTGTTTTTCAAGCTGCGACTTAAACTCGTCTAACTGCCGGGTCATCATGACAAAAGCGCTACTGACCTCCCCGATTTCATCTTGGCGCTTTACGTCGAGCTTGACATTAAAATTCCCGGCACCGATTTGTTGGGCTGCCAAAACCAGATCTTTTAAAGGCCGCGAAAAACTGCGGATCAAAAAAACAGACAGGATTAAACTCACAAGAACAATCCCAACAAACCCGACAAACAAAGCATTGCGAGAGAATTCTTGTTGAATGCTCGCTTTATGCAATGTGTTTTGTGTTGATTGCTGTATTTCGGCAAGCAAAGAAGTGATTTTTTCGGCGAGAATCTTTTCTTTCTGATGGACCCGACCTAAGTCCTCTAAGGACAGCTGATAGCCCCCAGCGCTGACCATCTGTAAGATATCATTAAAAAGCTTGTCATACTCAATATACGCTGTCTCAATCCGTTCAAGAAATTTACCAGCCTGCGTTAATTGATCCGTTTTTAAATCATTTGTAGACTTTTCTAATCGCTGACGAATCACATCTTTTCCCTTAAGGATAGATTCGCCCGTTGACTGGGTCAATCGATCAAACCCTTCTTTGATTTTAGTGATGTGCCCTAAAAGATATTGCCGACGGGAAGCAGGCATCTGGGCAAAAGCTAATTCATCACCGACATTAAGCAGCGATTGGAAACGGATGGCATTCTCAAGATAATTACGGGTCACACTGTTGCCGACATCGATGAGAACAATGTCTTTTTCCGCAACTTCGCGCAACTCTTCTCCAAGATAAGCGACTTGGCCAAGCGCAATAAACGTATTGATGCTCAAAGCCGCGATTAAAAACAGAACGAGGAAAAAGATTTTGTCGGCGATTTTCATGAAAAATGAATATCAACCCTCTGGACTTTATTGTCCCGGATGTCCTCGGCAAATTGCGCCGGAATGACTGCGCCGGTCAAAACGACAGGCTTTTGCAAATCTGTGTAACTGATCGTGATTTCACGAATCGTCGGAGCATTGACCCCAAAGGTATCCTTACGACCCGGATTATGATAAACCACAAGCGTTGAACTCAAAAAATTAAAAGCATACGTATTTTTTGGCAACGTAATCGTTTTTAATTCCTGCTCTTTACTCATCAGCGTAATCTGACGGTCTTCTTTAGTAAACAACCACCCGGCTAAAGCGGGTTTAAACGAAAGGCTCAATCCTTTTTGATTGTCCCAGCAAAACGGTTTGGGTCCGGCATTCATCAGAAGCCAAATGTGCAAAAATTCCGCCGTGCTTCCCGAAAGCCGCGCAACAAAACCTTGTCCGTGAAAATTCTTATCCTCATGCGCGCTGCTGGCGATAAAAGACGAATTTTCGAGAATACTGCGTCCATAAACTTGCGGGTTTAAAAACGGGACAAGCACATCTTTAAAACTTTGATAAAACTCCTCATAAAGCCCGCTGCGCAAAACTTCTAGTAAGTATTTGTACTGCATGTGCAGCCAAACCGATTCATTCTCCAGCCAGCCGCGAGGAAAAATACGCGTGCGTCCAATTTCTTCGCTCTGGCTTGAAATATCCGCATTAACTTTATACATCTTAAGTTTTTTGTCAAAAAGCGGGCTTTTGCGCAAACGCTCATGAAGAAGAGCGGCCTGTTTAGGGTCATGATTAATTTTTAAAGCGTGCACCAACCCTTCCAAAAACAGCGGCAAGTCATGACGTTTAAACGCAACCGGCATCACATAAGAAAGACCTTGCTGCTTTTTGTCCAAAAGCGCATAATCGACAACTTCGTGATAAAAATACGTCGAGAAAAGCCCATCAGCGGTCCGCGCTTGTTCAAGGGCGTGGCCGGCTTTTTGACTGATTTCCTTTAAGAACGCACGGATCTCCTGCAGATGCAAGTTAACTTCCTGCCCCCTGATTCCGTTTCGGATCCGTTGACGATAATGCTCTTTGGCATCATTGGCTTTATGCCAAAACGTCTGGGAATCTTTTTCGTTTTCAAAAACAGCTTTTAATTCCTTGATAAAATCAGCCAACTCAACAAACACGGCGATCTTTTCATTTTCGAGGTGTAAAATTTCAATCTGCCGCGAAACAAACTGGCAAAGCCGTTTAAGTTCCAGCGTTTCAGAGAGAGAAGAACCTAAAAGACCGGGCAAACCATTAAGCGAATCATACCAATTAGGTTTATCGGCTTCCATTTCAAGACCGACGCCGCTGGGATCAAAGCTCGCAGCTTTATTCGTCAACTGGCAGATCATTTTAACGAGCAAATTAGTATGATAAACTTCCCCTGTTCCCTCGTCGATGCGCAGTTTGCTTCCCCGCTCATGTGCGCGAATTTCATGAGTTGCGTCAATGACCGCATGATATTGCCGCACGCCTTTGGGCGTCAAAAGATACCTTTGACTGCGCAGGGCCACATAATGCGAGTTGTGATAAAAACTAAAAACTTTTTTGTCCAACAGCAAAGACCGCAGCTGATCCGGATAAATCCCCAAATAACTTTCGACCAGATCCAAGTTATACGTCCAATGATCCGACCAAAACCCTTCGCCATGATCGGCGGTAATCTGCCGCTGGCAATGGGCCAAAAGTTTTTCCAAAAACTTTTGCGGCGAGGCGCGCAAGACCAAACTGTTTTCACTGATGCACTTAAAAATATCGCCGGGCGCAAAACTCTTTTGCAAAAGCTCTCGCAAAGCCGTGCACTCGCCTTTGACCAAATCTTGCAAAAGCACTTCCAGATGTTCTGGATCAGCTAAAGAAAAAACCATTCCCTTGACGACAAGCGGATTAAATCCATCGGCCTGCAATAAATTCCAAAAATCAATGACACTCGCGTCTTTCACGTCCGTGTTAAAGTAAACATCGTTGCGCCGATTCTGATTTACGTCACGAAAGTTTCCGTTACCTTGCGAAAAATTTGTGGGCGACAAAACAAAATAATTATAATCGCGCTCCGGGTCTCCATGCTTGCGGCTGTAAACGTTAAAAGCAATTTTCCCCTCGGTGGTCGAAACGCTCACCGGCAAGCCGCCGCGCAAAATGTTATCCAAAAAGTTCTGGCCGCAATACTTGTCCAAAGCCAAAGATGAACTGCTTGTAAACGCATAATCCTTGATGCTTTCAATCAGGACTTTATTCTCCTGACGTTTTTTTGCGATATACCCACTGGACGTTGCTGCCTTAACAATCGCAGCCAAATGTTCCTGAGAAAAAGTATTTCCAATCAACGAAGTTATTTCATATTCAGATTTGGCGGCTAAACTGATGCCCGCATAAGCCATGGCACTGGGCGTACGGCTGGCGGTTTCTTGACGAGCAGGCAATGAAAATTTAGCGCTTTCCAAAAACTTCTCCGGGCTGACAAAATCGGTGGCATCACCAAAAACGACAGCCGCCTCGACAATCGGGTCCAAAAATTTTGTCTTTTTCCCATCGTTATGAAATGCAAAATAAAAATTTCCTTCATTAATATGCTTAACGTCCGGCGTATCGGCCACTTCAACGGTAAGATTATAAAATGGCGCCTTCGCCTTTAAATTCTTGACCTTAACCCACGCTTCGACGGTACGCGACATATTCTTTAAGGTCCAATCACGCATGCCGTAAGGAATAATAATCGGCAAACCATCAATAATTTCGCACTGTAAATTCTTTTTGGAGATATTCGTGAGCGTCACTCGGCGAACTAGCGCCGCAAACGGCTCGTTGGGCAAAGTAAAATAATTAACGCTGACCTTTAAACCTAAAGACTTATTTTCCTCTTCAATGATCAGTTCATGACTGCTTATAAGCATTCGGCTTTTGTTCTCACCCGACAAAGAAAACGGCTCCCAGCTTTGGATCTTTGCCCCGTTTTTAACTTTGATAAACGTGCGAAAACCTTGCAAAGACGTCTGACGATACGCTTTATTAGCCGGCACAAATTCGAGAATAGACTTATCCTTGCTTTCGATGCCAAAGCTCGTGATCGCCTGTCCGCGATTGACATAAAAAACCCACATCGGAATTCCCCAAACACCGGCGACACCGGGGAAAAAATTACTAAAGGTCTTAGCGTGGTTGTAATCCTCAATAACAAAACTTCCGTTTTGATCCAGACGGTACTGCGGCAGGTTAATGTTTGCTTTTTTTAGCATAAATAATTCCTCTCAAAATACTGATTTTTTATTCTGGCTTCTTAAGCTTACGAAATAAATTATAATAACCGGAAAGTTTTGCTGTCAGAATCCAATCATTCGTATCCCGATCGCCAAAACGAATCCGGTTGATTTCATAAACATCTTTGTCAAACCTATCAGTCCCACGATTGGTCGTAAAACCCGCACGATAACCGCTTTTACGTAAAGTTTCTTTGATCTGTTCATTAAATCCACCGATCGGATACGCAAAGAAATCTACACTTTCCCCAAGTTTGGACTCTAAAATCTTTTTGCTTTCCTGTATTTCATAAATTTGTTCTTTAATTGAAAGCTTCGGCAAATAGGCATGATTTATACTATGGCTGGCTATCGACATTCCGCCTTTTTTCATCGCCAAAACATCGTCCCACGAGAGATAATCCGGTTTGCCAATCTTGCCGGGAGAAATAAAAAAAGTTGTTGGGATTTTGTACTTGTTTAAAATCGGATAGGCAGAGGTAAAATTATTTTTCATGCCGTCATCAAATGTTACGGCCACCGTATTATGTTTAAACTTCTTGCCGGCGTTAATTCCGTCGACAAGTTCGGTCAGCGTCAAAATTTGATAACCCCTTGTTTTCAAAAACTTCAACTGCCGCTCAAAATTTTCGGGACTGACAGTGTCTTCGCGAAAGACATCAACTTTGCCGACATTATGATACATCATAACCGGCACAGTATATTTGTCGGCAATCGCGCAAATAAAAATAAAAAAAACAATGATAACAAGCCAAAACCCAAAGGATATTATCTGAAATATTTGCATACCTTACAACGCAACTTATTGTTGAGATAAGATTTTTTTAACAGCTTCACTAACCGAGCGATTGTCCGCACGTCCGGCTAAAACCGCAGAGGCTTCCTTCATCACCCGGCCCATATCCTTAATGCCTTGGGCACCGGTTTGCTTAACAATATCAGCAACAATTTTTTCAAGTTCAATAGCAGACATTTCCGCAGGAAGATAGGATTTCAAAATCGCCAATTCCGCTTTTTCTTTATCAGCCAAGTCCTGACGTCCACCTTTTTCGTACTGCTCAATCGAGTCCTGGCGCTGTTTAATCTGCTTTTTGATAACCGCGATCACATCGACATCTTCGATTTTTTCGACTTTCTTTTCAATCATCACATACTTAAATGAAGAACGCAAAAGACTCAACGTCGAAACTTTAACCGGGTTCTTGTCTTTCATCGCCTGCTTAAATTCATTATCAATGCGCTCTGAGAGCATAAAACCTCCGTTATTTTTAGAACGATAATTTTTCTATACTAATTGTTTTGTGACGGCTTTGCAAACCTTTTGTAATGCTAATTTGAGTTTTCTTGACGCAAAAGTGTTGTGCCAAAAATTCGATCAGCGCCTTGTTAGCTTTGCCATCCACCGGCGGGGCTGTTAAATAAACTTTAATACTTTCGCCTTCTTGTTTAAAAACATTCCTCTTGGCCGCAGGGATGACTTTGATATCAATTTTCATAGAATAAAAAAAGGGAAAGAACTACAGCAGATATTTTATGTCTGAGGATTGAAAACTTTTTCAACTTCAGTGTAAAGATCTGCAAAGGCAAACGGCTTGCCTAGCGCATGATAGCGGACACCGTCGACTAAAACGCCCATTTTAGCGTCCTCTTCTTCTTTGGAAACAATCCCAGAAAGAAAAATGACCGGAATATGCCGAGTGGCAGGATCTTGCTTGATTTGCTTAATCGCTTCGGGGCCGCCTATATCCGGCAAAACAATATCCATTAAAATCAACTGCGGAAGATGCGCTTTGGCTTTCAAAAGGCCATCTCGACCACGATTAGCAGTAATGACGACAAAATTACGTTCAGTCAACTTCTTTTCCAGAAGCGTCAAAATATCATCTTCGTCATCAACCACTAAAATTTTACGCTGGGACATACAACTCCTTAAAGAACAAAAAATAAGTATTATTACTATGTGCAAAAAAGATTATATGAAAGAAAACGAATATTAGCTATCTTTATCTGAATATTCTTTTGACAACTTAAGGCAAATGCATTTCTGAGGAATGCACTTTCAGCCATTGTTCCTGCTGTTGATAGTCGGGCATAAATTTTACGACCTTTTTCCAAAAACGCGACGAGTGATTTGGCACTTCCAAATGACAAAGCTCATGAACGACAACATAATCGATCACCGACAACGGGGCCATCACAAGCACCCAATTTAGGTTAATGGATTTGCCCTGAGGATTGCAACTTCCCCAGAGCCGCTTCTGCGTTTTGACGGTGATTTTTTGCGGTGTCAAATCCATCAGACGACTATAATGAAAAACCCTTGAACCAAAAATTTCTCCTGCTTCTTTACGATACCAGCTGATCAATCTTTTTTTTATCATCGCCTGCGAAGTCGCCGGATTCGCGCGGACCAACCACTCTTGACCTGAAAATTTAAGCTTTGTGGAACAATTCGCACTTCGGTCAACAATCAAAGGGTATGGTTTACCCATAAAAAGAAAATCATCCCCGGTTTCATATTGACGTCGGCCAAACTTTTCTATTTCGGATTGTTTTTGAGTAACTTTTTGTATGATCCACTCTGCGCGAGAGTGAATAAAACGTTCTATTGTTTCCAGCGGGACAAAGCGAGGGGCCGTAACACGGGCATCGGCAGTTGGGGTTATTGAAATTTCCATTGTTCTTCGACGGGAAGACCGCCGAAGAGCATAAGAAATATTTCCGGCAGAAGTTGTCAGCGTACGCGCAGTTTCGTCGGTTAAAGGATACACGAAATCAAACGCCAAAGACGTTACTTAACAATCGTAACGTCAATCGAAACATTTTTGTTTGTTACAACCGGAGGCCAAACGACATTTGAAGATGGTTCCTGGCCATTGCGAAGCATATATCCGTTATTGCCCAGAGAAAGGCGGTATTCATCTTCTTTTTGACGATTTGCAATTTCTTTGTTCCGATCGTCAATCTGAAATCCTCTGATGCGGGATTTGATTTCATGGATTTTCTTTTTATATTTCGCTAACAATGCTCGCCCCTCGGAGACAGATTTGAAATCCTGCTCGGAAAGAAGCTCCTGAAGCTTAGCATGCATCGCATCCTCGCGCTCTTTAGCCGCGGCGGCAGCTAATTCCATCTGCGCAATTTTACCTTCTAGAACAGCGACATTATCCAACATCGCCATCTTGCTTTTAAGTTCAACGTTCTCGGATTGCACTTGAGCAAGTTTTTCTTCGGTTTGCGCTAAATTCTTTTTGAAATCCAGAATCTGCGCGGCATAAGAACGCACAAAATGTGTTTGATTTTCCAAAAGCGATTGAACCATACGATTAGAACTCTCGACGGTCATATAGTCATTAGCGACTTCCTTATAGGTCCAATAGGACAAACCGCTTAAAATCGCGGCAATCACAATTAAGCCCCATAAATTTTGCCCCTTCTTTTCAGATGACATAGTAAACTCCTCAATCGATTACTTGTTATTTAACAAATTTGTATCAACAATATCACAAGCTTAAACGTTCGACAATAAATTTCATGAATTTCATGCTACCTGCAACACAAAGGCCTGATGGACATACAAACCCGGAAAAGTCCGATAGGAAAATGTCTCTTTACATTCAAGTCCCGCAATAGAAGAAAACACGGCTTTTGACTGCTCCACTGTCCTAAAACACGCGCCGCGATCTAATTTATAGAAGAATTTGCTTAAAGCATTTTGGCCGTCATAAACCACCGGATCGCTGACGACAATATAGCGCCGGCAAACACGCTTAAGTTCGATAAGGGCTGTTTTAAACTGCACATCGTTTAAATGATGCGACGTATCAATCAAAAGCGTTAAATCAAACGATTTGTCACCAAATGGAATTTTAAGCGCATCAGCCACTAAAAAATCGTGTTGCACATAACGCTTTGACGCATAAAATATTCGAGAAAAACTATTGTCAATCCCAGTATAACTTCCTTTATTAACAGCCGAACACTCGCCTAAGCCACAGCCGACATCAAGCGTTCGGGAATACTCCAAAAACTGTAAACCTTTTTTTAACCCAGAAACCCGTCCGGCATCAAGAATCGCGCGTTGAATTTTTGAAACTAGAGGATTTTCTAAAATGCCGCCAAAGCGCATTTTATGATCTGCAGTTATTTCTGACATAAGAGTTTTACTCTAATATTTCCGCAATGACATACAAAGGCCGTCCCTTGACATCGTCCCCGATGCGGGCAAGATATTCGCCGATAATCCCGATGGCAATAAGCTCAATCCCGCCGATAAAAAGAACCGCGACCATCAAAGACGACCAACCGGTAATCGCATAACTTGTAAAAACTTTTACATAAAGGATCGCAACAATTCCCAGAAACGAAAGAAACGAAATGAAAACTCCCAAGAATGAAATCACGCGCAACGGCAAAAATGAAAAAGACGTCGCCGCATCCAGTGAAAATTTAAGCATTTTCCAAAGACTGTACTTTGTGACACCACTCAAACGCGCCTGACGCACATACTCAACACCCATACGCTTAAAACCGACCCACGCTAAAAGTCCTCGCATAAACCGGTGACGTTCATCCATTCGGTTTAGAACATCGACCACTTTGCGGTCCAGCAGATAAAAATCACCAACGTCTTTGGGAATGTCAATATTTGTCGATGCTCTCAACAGACGGTAAAAAACAAACGCACTGGTCTTTTTAAACCACGTCTCCCCTTTGCGCTCTTTGCGGACGCCATAAACAATTTCATAGCCCTCTTGCCATTTTTTAATAAATTCCAAAATCACCGCCGGAGGATCCTGAAGGTCGCAATCCATGACCACAACAGCCTTCCCACGCGATAGTCGCATCCCAGCGCTAATGGCCAGCTGATGGCCAAAATTTCTTGAAAATCGGACAATACGAATTCGTGGATTTTTTGCCCGAAGCGCCGTCATTTCCAAAAACGAATTGTCCCGACTGCCATCATCAACAAGAATAATTTCATAATCCAGTTTCGCAGAATCAAGTGCTGTTGTTACCGCCTGACAAAAGGCAATAATCCCAGTTTGCTCATTGTAAACCGGAGCAACAATCGTCAGCTGACAGATATTTTGTTCCATAGCAAATCCTTTCCCTTTATTTTGGAAATCCAACTCCATGCGTTATCCGCCAAAGCGATTCAATGGCAAATCCACCTCTAAAAAAAGATGCTTTTTTGTTTCCAACGGCAAGCTCTTCAACAACAATATCGTGCGGCCCGACGGGAAATGAAAAATCCGGCGAAAGCGGCGCAATCTTGACCCCAACAAAAACTGTCTTGTGCAAATTCAAGTTCTTTAAGCCCGGATAATTTGCGATGTCGCCGTACTTTAAGCTAAAGCCGTAAATCATCACATTAAGTTTTTTAGTCACATAGCCTAACTGCGCAATCGCCAACGCTTGCGCAATGGTAAAAGGAGCGACGATCAACTGATCGCTATAACGCTCTTCTGCGGCTTTCACAAAACGCCGATTAAGTTCAAGATCATTTCGATATTCTAAACTCCGCTCCAAAAGGACATGGTCATTATCGGGAATGCTTCCATAATAACTTCCGTACGACATCAAACAACCTGCCAACACAACACCCAAGGCGAGAATCCGCGCCAAAACTTTTCCTTTTAAAAACAACCCAGCGGCATAAAACACAGAAAAGACCAAAAAAGGATACAAAGCAACCCGATATCGCGGGGAAACTGCATAAAAGTTAAGAAACAGCAAGAACCATCCTGCCGCAAACAAATACATCACGCCCGCCGGGAAGAAATCCGTTTTCTGCTTACAAAAAAAACGCCGGAACAAATCAAAAAAGAAAACCGCGCACGAAACGAGAAACAGATAAAAAATAAATTCATTTTTTAATGACGGCCAGCCGGCATCCCAGCGGACCATCCCCTGTTGAACATGCGCATCACGAAAAATAAACTTTGCACAGACAATAAAAACCGCCATCATAGCTGATGTCAAAGACAAAGCAGCAAGTTTTAGTCTTTCTCTGATGTTCTTGGCTTTTAATAAATAAATGCACAAAACCACAAACACACACCCACAGGCAATAATCCCCAACCCCTTAACTGCCGCCGAAAAAATCGCAAAAATAGTTGCCCAAACCCAACGTTTATTGGCGAGCGCATCAACACAGGCGACCATAAAAAAAGCCACCGGAATTTCCATGTTGATCGCTTCCGCCTGACTTTGAAACAACGGCAAAGCCAAAAGGACTAAAGCCATCAAAAAGGCCAAAACCGGTTCAAAAAATTTTCTAGCATACTCGCGCAAATAGGCAATGATTGCAGCGGTCAAAGCAAAAGTCAGAATATGATGAAAAGCCAAAAAAATTTTTGTCGAAGAAAAGAATTTTAAGGTCAGCGCCAAAAATCCGGGGTAAAGGCTAAAAAAATAAACTCGTGGCCCCCCGTCGGTAAAAGTAGGGGCCTTAAAAAGACCAGCGTAATCAAAGTTGTGGGCATAAAGCCATAATCCTTCGGCAAACGGCCCGCCGATCGCGTCCCCATAAGGCGGAAAAAAAAGGACTTCAAATTTTGTAATTAGAAGAAAGACAAAGATAATCACTGCAAAAACGTTGAGAGAAACATCCCGAAAATATCGCCAAAGCATAAAAACCAAAAGCAAAAACGCTAACACTTGCACGGCAGGTCCAAGGAACGTTTCCTGTATCCGTCCTTGATAAAAATCCAAAGTTTCTTGAGATTGGTTAACAGCCAACTTATTTAAAAGATCAAAAGACTTTTGTTCAAAAAGAGCGGCAACACCCCATGAGCCGGCAAATTTGACAGTAAAATACGCAGACCAACCCAATAATAACAAAAGGATATTCTTGTTTTTCATTTACGGACGACAACCAAATAATTATTCGCAGATTCACTCAAATCCCCAAAACTCAAAAACAAACAAAATGGGATACTAATAAAAGCATAAACTATCATAAGAGGAAAGAGAACATAAAACCAAATATTCCGACGACATTCAGCAAGGCTGTAACCGTCAAAACGAAAAGCCTGAAAGAAAAAATAGACCAAATGTGACGCCATCGATGAAAACACACCGCCCAACGGCTTTAATTCAATGATCGTAAGCCCCGCGCGTTTCATAGCCTCTCTAATCCACGGGCTGGTAAAATTATAATAATGCTCTGGCAATTCGTGTTGCACCGATGTCTGAGGAATAAGAAAAATCGCATACCCCGACGGGCGCAAAACACGGGCGATCTCTTTGACCATCGCAACCGGATCGAAGACATGCTCCAAAACCTGAATATTCAAAACGGTATCAAAACTGGAATCTTTAAATTCCATGCGACAACCGTCCCCGACAACACTTTTAAATTGAGGATCACAAACATCAAGAGCAATCCCACTTGTCGGCTCTAAGGTCGTCCAGGTCCCACAACTTACCCTTAATGATTTTGCCTTTAAATAAAAATCCCGTCCACCGACATCCAAAACATCTCCACCGCAATACTTGCGTAAAGCTTTAAAAAGCTCTGCCGAACGCAAATTACGAGCCCAATATGCAAACGCCGCAACAAGCGATTTCTTCTTTTTCATGTCAATACTCCGCAAAAAGCCAATCCAGCTATCGTTTTTGCATCGACGATTTTACCGGATTTAAATAGATTCTTTAACTGCGCTCGGCTTACAATAATCGGTTCAATGACTTCATCAGCATCCCCCTGCTCTTTCTGAACACTCAACTTTTCAGCCTTGAAGATATAAATCACTTCATCCGAATATCCGGGCACGGGATAAATCAACCCCACACGCGTTAATTTTCCAGCCCGATAACCGGCCTCTTCCATAATTTCTCGACGGGCACATGCGGATGGTTTTTCATTTAACTCAAGGGTTCCTGCAGGAAACTCGTAAAGGTATTGCTTAAACGTCGAGCGGTACTGGCGCAAAATAACCAAATTGTCCTTCGATAAAAACGGGACAATAAGCGCAGCGCCAGGGTGAAGAACCAAGTCCTTGGTAATCTCCATGCCGTTTGGCAAGGTCATAGAACGGCTAACCAAGAAAACATTTTTCTTTTTAAATTTATACCGAAGGATGTCTTTCTTTGGCAGAGACTTTTTCATTATTATTTAAAAATCTTGTCCAGAACACCGTTAATCAATTCTTTTTCCGGCGCTGGGGCAGAATTTTCTCCGGGTAAGTTCGTACCATCATCCACTTTAAGAGCTTTGTTTATCAGCTTATTAATTTGGTTGCGTCCCTCGCCTTCTAACGCCGCTTTTCCTAAAGCTTTCATATCGGGAACAATTTTTAAACTCGTTAGCGGGCCTTCAAATGATGTTAAGGGAAGAACAATCTTTCCGTCGCTATTCTTAAGATAAGCCAACTCTTTGGCCTGCGAGACAAGATATTCGGACAAATCCAAAGGCAGCTTGATTTGCCCTGAAACTTTGCCGTTTAATTTCGTGTCCGCTTTGATTTGCATATCAGCTTCAAAAAGGTTAGCCAACACAACAAAGTCCGGCAAATCGGCAACTCCATCGGTAATCTTAAATGTTGAGCTGATCTTTTCAAAAACCGTTTCATTGCTCTGATATTCACCGCGATATTGCTGCGGTATGTTTGCCTCTACCAGCGTCGCTAAACCGGGAATAAACTCAATACGGCCTAGAACAGTTTTTAAAAGATTGAAATTTTCCACTTTCCCGCCGTCAACCGCAAATTGTCCAGAACCGCTTAACGAATTTAAAAATTTGTCCGGGTTAGCGAGATTTTGACCGCCGATTGCAAGATCAGCATTGAGGCTCCCGCCTAACTTCATGCCTTGCGGCAACCCTGCGACTAAACTCGATAACGGGACAGCAATCGCTCGACACTCTGCACGCAATTCCTGACTTGCCATATAGTCGAGAATCTTCGCTTTTCCGGTAACGGTTCCTGTTAACAGTTGCAGCGAAAAACTTGAAACATCGATATCTTTTGCATCAGCCGTAAAGTCCGCCGCTATCTTTTCGACAGCAACCGGCAAAAACTGGGTTGAAATTTGTCCATCCTGCAATTTTCCACTAACAGCCAACGTTCCCATCCCTTTTGCCCCGGCAGTCAAAGCAGGAATCTTGACTGTAATCTTTCCACTCAAATTTTCCTTAAGGCCAGCCGACGCAAGAGACGGCACGGCCTTCATCAAATCAGCAACCTTAAGTTTAGCCAAATCAAATTCGACGACAACCTGATTTAATTGCGCTTCTTGCGCTGTTGCATTAATCGCAGCTTGACCTGCGATCGTCAAATTCTTATCCGCACCAAAAACAGCCGCCTTGCCTTCAAATCCAAAAGGTTGGTTAAGCGAAAAGTCTTTAACGGTAAAATCAACTTTGGAAACCGCCAATTGCATCGGAGGATTTTGTCCTTTATCAATAAACATCACAGCGGCATCTGCAAGAGTAATTGTTTTAATCGAAAAATTAGGGATAGCAACGGGGGCGGATTGTTGTTTGGGGGCAGAGCTTGGGGATGTTTCCAAAACTGCCGATTGATTTTCTGACGGGCCGATCTTTTGGATATTCATCAATCCGGCCTGATCACGAATGATTGTGACATTCAACGCCTCAACCACAACTTTTGAAACAACAATTTCCCGGCGAGACAAATACGCTAAAACATCCACGTTTAAATTGACCGCGCCAATAGATGCAAAATCCCCTTGTCCAAAACCGGGATCTTCGCTGACCTTTAAACCCACAACCTGCGCATAAACTCCATTAAATAGAGAAAGGTTGAGCCCCAGCTTATCTATGGCCACGTTTCGGCCCAGCTGTTTGCTAATCTCAGCAACAATTTGCGGGCGATATTTGTTAATGTCAAAACTCTGAAGAAAAACATACGCTCCAACAAAAACCAAAAGGACTAAAACAAACAGAAAAACAAATAAACCTTTTAAAAACTTCATATCATTCTCCTTATTCATAAATAGAATTACGTAATAAATTTTTCAAATTATATCTAGCCTAAGCACATTACGCAATTTATTAATATCGTTAATCACAGCAAGGCAAGTTTGATTTTCACAAACATATACCAATGCTTCGCTGCCCGTCGAGCTTTGCCCTTTTGTCAAAGGCAAAAGCTCTTCAATGGCTTTTTGTGTACGGGGTGTTTTGACAATTAAAACTCGCTGTTTAATCCACGCGTTGGTGACGGTCTTAAGCATCTCTTGCCCCACAAGAGAGGAAATATCAGCGCAGAGAACAATTTCCTTAACCGGCCCAAAATAAAACTGCAAGGCCATCATCATTTGTGTATAAGCTCCGGGTGCCAAGGCAATCTGCGAATAAAATGCTTTGAAAATTGCTTCGCTTTTTTGCAGATAATTTTGTTCAAATGTAAAATGATACAGGCGCAAAGAATTGTGTGCCGCCACTGAATTTCCCGACGGAATAGCCCCGTCATAGACTTCCTTAGGCCGCAAGAACAACACCTCTGCATCCTTTGCTGTTAAAAAAAGTCCGCCGTTAAGATCGTCCCAAAACAAACCCAGCATTTCCTTATTCAAACGCAGCGCTTCTTTAAGATATTGCGGGTCAAATGTATTTTCAAAAAGGTCCAACAGCGCAGAAACAAAAAACGCATAATCCTCAAGCCCTGCCAAAATCCCCGCTTGCCCGTCTCGGTAGCGATGCAACAGCCGTCCATCCTCGCGTTTTAAAGCTTTAAGAATAAATTGCGCCGAATTTTCTGCGGCATCAAGGTAACGCTGATCATTTAAAATCCGTCCCGCAAAAGCAAAACTCGAAATCATCAAACTGTTCCAATCGGTCAAAATTTTATCATCCAAAGACGGACGTGGCCGATTCTCCCGACGGGCCAACAGTTTCTTTTTAGAAGCCGCTATAATACAAATAACTTCTTCAAGCGGTTTGTGGACAAACACTGCTGTTTCTTCTAAGGAATGCTTAATATGCAAAATATTTTTACCAACAAATTCCCCTAAGGGATCCGCCAAAGCGTTTCCACTTTGTTCAATCCCAAAATGAAAACAGGCTATTTTAAATTCCTCTGGCGATAAAATTTCCCGCAATTCATCTACCGACCAAACATAAAACGCCCCTTCTTTTTTTTCGCCCTTCCCTATATATTCCGGCTCTAAACTATCGGCATCCTGCGCACAATAAAATCCGCCTTGCACATCACGCATTTCTCGTAAGACATACTCCAGAGTCTCTCGGGCCGTATCCGCATAAATACCTTTGCCTGTGGCAACAAATGCCTCCAAATAAATTTTTATCAAAAGCGCCTGATCATACAACATTTTTTCAAAATGCGGCACTTGCCAATGGGCATCCGTCGAGTAACGATGAAACCCCCCAGCCAATTGATCGCATAAACCGCCTTGCGCCATAGCAGTCAAAGTCTTTTCAACCATCGCTAAAGCATCCGTTTGTTTATGATTATTCCCATATCGTAAAAAAAAGCTTAAGCTATGGCCCATCGGAAATTTAGGAGCCTGTCCAAAGCCCCCGTTTTGCGGGTCAAAATTTTGCGCAAGCTGTTGATAGCCTTTTGTTAAAATTGTCGCATCAAACATTTCATCGGCTGCACCCTCTGGCTTTGTCCGCTCAATCAAAGTTTTGACAATTTCATCGGAGGATAATCTGACCCTTTGCGGGTCTTTGAACCAATTCTGATGAATCGACGACAAAAGGTCTTTAAAGGCCGGCGAACCAAAGCGCGGCTGCGAGGGGAAATATGTTCCGCCATAAAAAGGTTTTTTTTCTGGCGTTAAAAAAACCGTCAACGGCCAGCCGCCGTTTCCTGCCAGAGCCACAACAAAGCTCATATAAATACTATCTAAATCCGGCCGCTCTTCGCGGTCAACTTTTATAGAAACAAAATGTTCATTTAACAACTGCGCCGTTTGTTCATCTTCAAAACTTTCGGCTTCCATCACATGACACCAATGACAAGTCGAGTACCCGATCGACAAAAAAATCGGTTTGTTTTCTTGGCAGGCTTTCGCAAACGCCTCGTCAGCCCATGGATACCAATCAACGGGATTATGCGCATGCTGCAGAAGATACGGACTTTTTTCAAAAATAAGACGATTGGATTTCTTGCTGTTCATCCGAGGACTATTTCTCGCTTTTTGCTTGATCAGGGGCAATGACAAGATCCGCCTCTGCGCTACCGCCTTGACTGCACGAAGCTTTAACATACACTAGATCAGCGGATTTTAATACGATCGGGACCGTAGTTTTGACTTCAGCGGCCAAACGTTGAAATGCAAATCGATAAACTTTCGGCTCCTGATGATTAACACTAACGTTAACCGTCCGGATGTAATGCTCGCGCAGTTCGACCGTTGGATGTTTCATGCTTATAGTTAACTCTTGCTTGACTGGATCATATTCCAATTTTAAATCCCGCGGCGGGGTTGCATAAGCGGCGGGAATCATCACAAATAAGAAAACAGCAATCAGAAGATATTTTTTCATTTTTTATCTCCTTGAACATTAACCTGAAGATCTTTCCTGGCGGCAATAAAAGCTTTTAATTTTTCTAAATAATCACGGGTTTCTCGAAAATTAGCGACAAGACGCTCAACCTCCGCAAAATCTCTCTGGCTTGCGGCAAACTTCTTTTGATCATATTCTTTAACAGCTTTTTGATAAAGCTTATCAACACCCTTATGAAGTTCATTGGTCAAAAATTCCTGTTGACGAGCAATCATGACCTTGCGGTCAACAACCGCTTTCCCTAAATCTGTTTTGACATTGCTAAATATTGGCTGCGTCTGGGCAATCTGCTGGCGCAATTGCGAATTTTTTAAAGCACGCCGGCTTTTAAAACTTTCGAAAGTGTCTTGTGATTGCAAATCGTGCGGATCCTGAGGGCTCATCTTAGCTTGCTCTAAGTCAGCCGCAAGAGCCAGCTTAGAAAAGCTAAAACAAGCGATAAAGCAAACAAAAAAAAGCTTTGAAATATGAGAAAACATAAAATCTGTTTAACTAAAGATTTAACGATTTAATTTAAACTCATTTTAACGCAAACACGCATTATTCCTACACTTTTTATGACTATGAAAAAGATATCGATTTTTTGAAATCCACGCATAAATAATCGGCCCTAAGACATTTGCCCCCGGGAAATACACAAAAAATATAACCGGATAAAGCATCGGCAAAAGCCACGTCATCCGTCGAAACGCAAAAAATCCGCCATGCAAGTTACCCGACGGCTCAATTAAGTAAAGCTGGCTATGCACTTTTTGTTTTGTCAAATCTTTATGCAATACAGTCAAATCCTCCGCCGTGTGATAATCTACAAAGGTCAACCGTCCAAAAAGATCCATCCCTTTTAACATTTCAATCGATGCCGTGCAAAATTGGCAATTGCCGTCATAAACAACTTTGACGGCCGGCGCAGCCCGAAATATATCCTGCCGTCCCTTGATCCACGCCAGAATTTTTTCAGGTTCGATAAACAACAATAACTGTGCTGGAAACAAAAAGAAAAATATCGCCGGAACATCCAGCGTCAAAATCAAAGTAATATGAAAAAACATCGCCAGACTAATTGCCGTCAAACGCGTCGATGGATTAAACAAAAGAAACGGCATTAAAAGCTCAAGCATGACAATCACAATCCCCAGCGCATAACAGATCTCTGGGTGGCCTGCAAAAAAATCGCGCAACAAAAAATATTTTGTCACCCCCTCATCCGGAGTAATCATCAGATAATAAATTGGATTTCCGGACAACCAGTTTCCGTCCCCCGTGACTTTATAGAGACCCGTATAAAAATATGTAAAAGCCACTTGAACCTGCAAAAGCCGCTGGACAAAAAAAGGCCGACGCTGCAAATAAGCTTGCGCATCTTTTCGCAAAAGGCTGTCTAAAGAAAAATAATCGCCCGAATACGAAGTTATGCACATCAAAACCAAAGTCACCAAAAGAATATCCCAGGAAAGCGTTCCGATCACAAAAGCATTTAACGCATAAAAATAATAGCAGCCGGCTGTCATCACAATGGCACTGACTTGTGTGCGAAATCCGATGAAGAAGAAAAACCATGCCATGCAAAACACAACAACAAAGCACATGACGAGAATGTCCGGACTTTTTTGAACAAGATCTAAAGCAAAACTTGTAAAAAAGTTCCCATTTAAAACTTTAAAGGATCCCAATAAGTAATTTTCTTTTAAAGGGAAAAAAGTCGGTAGGACATGAAAACCAACGGTCAAAGCAACCGCAATACGAAAGAAGGACAGCGCTATAGACGGGCGTTCATTGAGAAATAATTTGTGCCAAAGGTTTTTCATATCACAGCGGACATTGATAAACAGGGGTTTCATAACGTTCAAAACGAGATTTTACCAATGACGGAAATTCAACTTGCGTAATAATAAACTTTTCAAATTCAGGGAACTGTTTATGCAATGCCGAACAAAAACCTTTGCGTACACCGGGCACAAGAGCAGTGCTTAAAACATTGCGATGAACCATATCAAACCCAATAAACCGCGTGCGGATAATCTGATGCGGATCAATCAACTGCGTCATCCCGTTTCTAACACCATAAACTTGTGCATAAACGGCAATATCATCGACGTTATAAAACATAATCCAGCCTGCCGGTGGAAAAAGAAATTTGAGCTTTGGCAGCGGCTTTAAAAAAAACGGCTGCAAATAAAAACAGCGAATCGACTCATAATGAAAAGCACACAACCACACGACGACAAAAATACTAATAAAAATATTTCGAAAACTTTTTGTGGGCATAAAGTTTTAGGCCGACTGAGTTTAATGGTGATCATTCTCGCCAAAAACCTGGGCAGTAAATACTTCAATCACGGTTGCAGGGTCCTTCCAGCAATTTGCCGGCAATCCCGCTTTCTGACTGCAGAGTTGCGACAAAAATTCTTCCTTGCTCCATCCTGTTTCTATTGCAACCTGTGGTAAAAATACGCCGTGAGATCTTCCATTACCGATAATAACGCCATGAACACCGAGTGTAATTTCGCTGATATCTTTAATCCGCCACGGACGAGAAAGAACCGAAATTTCCAAGTCGATCGTCTTTAGTTCTGCAACATTTACCGGGTCAAAGCGCCGATCTTCACTTGCGGCAGCAAGCGCCATGTCGCGGACTGTTTTTTGCAATGGTTCCTCACTGACGATATGCCCAATACAACCGCGCAATTGTCCGTTTTTATGGATCGTCACAAACGCCCCTTCGGAAAAATCCAAACGCTTGTCTTGACTATTAACTTCGACAATTTTTTTGTTCGCAACATACTCCTCAATCGTCTGCCGCGCTAGTTTTAACAACTCTTGTTTTTGCTGTCGATTTAGCAAAGACGCATAGCTGCTTGGGACATCAACATCTTTATAAAAAACAACCGCGCCATACCCGACGACCCGATCCGTTTCGCCTGTCACATCACCCGAATGAGCGTATTTCAAAACTTGCACCTTAAGCCCTCGTGTCTGTGCCAAAAGCAGAGCCGTTGTCACCGGCACAAAGCCGCACATTTCATGCGTTCCCAGCCGGCACTGTTTATATAAATTTTGCGCATTCAAACTTTTGATCATTTCAAGAGTCGATAAGTCCATCGCGCGGGCCGATTGCCCGTCGTGATAATGCGACATATCACTGCTGACAACGACAAGAATATCTGTGCGTTCACCGATCAAATCATTTAAAGCTTTGGCTAATTTTTGGCAGGCTTCAAAACTCATCTGTCCTAAAATGACAGGAACAATCTTAAAATCACTGAAAGTTTTTTGCAAAAACGGGATTTCGACCTCGAGCGAATGCTCTTTTTGATAAGCTTGGGCGTCAAAATAAAATTTAGGATCAAACGTTGTCAACTGTTTGGCAAAATCTTCGTCAACAGGAACAATTCCTAAAGGCGTTTGAAATCCGCCCTGGCTCCACACAGAGGCACCATCAAAGCCATAGAAATGGCTCGGCGCGAGAATAACGACGGTTTTAACTTTTTGCTCTCTGACCGCTTTAAAACTGTAGCCGGCGACAGGTCCCGAATAAACATATCCGGCGTGCGGAGCGATGAGGATTTGGATATTTTCTGCAATTTGGGTAACGTTTGCCGCCCTAAGATATCCGTCGACAGATTGTGATAACTTCTGCGGGTCAGCGTCGTAGAACTGGCCGCTGACATTTGCATTTTTAATGTTTTGGGCAAAAACTGGTCGAGCTGTCATAGCCAAAAGAATAAAGAGAACAATGATTCGCTGCACAGAATTATTTTTCAGATTTTAAGAAATATTTATCCAAACTCCAAAATGAAGCATGCTCAATGCCGCGCAGCAAACTGAAAAGAAAAATCCACAAGAAAAAATCCAACAAAAGCGTGTGATGAATTTCCGACGAAAAAAGTCCGCCGAAGCAACCGCAAAACTCGATAGGCAGCCGGCGGATCAAAGCTTGGAGAATAATCAAAATAAACGCCGAAACAATGAGTAAAAATGAGCGCAAAGTCCATTTAAGCCACAGGCCTAAAACTAAAAACAGCCCTAAAAAAAGTTCCATCCACGGAAAAACACGCGCCACAATTTCTTCTAATATTTCCGGGAAAATTTTATAGCCTTGAACAACATACAAAAAATTCTGATACGGCTCAATGATCTTGTCCAACCCCACGGCAATAAAAAAACCGCCGATCACAACTCGTAGGATAAAAAACTTAAACCCCAAATTTTTGATCTCTTTAGGCTTTTTTTGTGTCTCTAGGTTCATGGATTATCCTTTTGACCAGAAGATTTTTTTATTCCCAAAAGCTCATCTAGCTTCGCTTGCAATGACTTAGTCCCGACGACCATTTCGTGATTAATAAAATATGATGGTGTGGACACAACCCCGCGCATTTTACCTTCTTCGACATCCGCCTGGATCACTTTATCGATACGGCTATCTTTCAAACATTGCTGAATCTCGCCAGTATTGACGCCCACCTCTGCAACAATCGCGGTAAATGACGGCATCGGATCAATCATCGCCGCCCATTCATTTTGCCGCGCAATCAAAAGATCCATAAACGGCCAAAACTTTCCTTGGCGCGAGGCGCACTCGCCTAACCGGGCACTCAAAAGTCCGTGCTTGTGCATTGCAAGCGGGAAATATCTCATCTCGACATATAATTTTTCAGGATTTTTTTGAAGATATTCATGGATCAATTGATACCCTTTTGCACACGCCGGGCATTGAAAATCAATAAACTCAATAATTTTAATAGAAGCCTGCGGATTGCCTTTGGCGCGGTCAGGAAGTTTTGTTGACTCTACTTGTTTAAAAACACTGGGAGGCGGCCCGACAAGAAGTTTCACGCCTAAAATCAAAAGGACCGTGATAAAAACCAAAAAAAAAGTTAAAACTTTTTTAGAAATCCGAAACATTATTCTTTCCCTAAATCGGTTCGTTGCTGAAAATTCGAGTTTATTCTAACATAAATCAAAAACAACACCAACCTACGAAAGAACTATCTTATCGTCCGAACAATAAAAAACTTCTTGTCCCCCGCGGCAAGGTGAACCTGCCCCAAGTTCCTATTGCCCGCCGCAATGTCGTAATCTCCCGGTTCCAAAATTAAGCGCCCCAACCGTATTTCTGCCGGCAAAGTTTGCCAACTGCGCAAATCAGTTTGCTGGGAAATCAAATTATAAATGCTCCCAACAATTTTAAAGACACTGGCGGCCCCTTCCCCATGCCGACGTTTAATATTGTTTTCCAAAATTCTTTCGCTTAAATATTTTCCTGTCGCCCTGACAACAGTTTTAGCAATCACACGAATTCTTCGGTCATCCAAATTCTTGACTGCAATCGCCGCAATATCTTCACCTAACTGGCTAGCATTGGAATAAACGACACCACCACCTAATGTTGAAGCAGATATTCTCATAGCAACAGAGTCTTTAAAACGTTTTTCATATCGAGGAAACGATATCTGCGAAATATAACCGTCGGGCAACGGAATCGGAATTTGGAGAGGAATTTTAACCGGTGAAAGCCCCTGATACTCTATAAAAAAAATCTCGCCTTTCTTTTGTTTTTCATCCCACGGAACATATACTGTCGCTAAAAAAGAATTGCGATATTCTTCCAAATCACGAGCCCCAAACTTTTCGGCAGCAGCCAAAAGATTTTCTTTCAAAATTTGCGGAGTGACAGTTGCATAATTTTTCCGATAATCATTTTCATAGGCTTTAACGCTTAACTGATATGAAATAACCGCATCATTAAGTTTTCCAGCGGATTCATACAAAATTCCCATTAAAAAACGCGCAAAAGCATCTTGGCGATAAGCATTTTTTTGGTCGGGAGAATACTGGTCATTAATCGCGTTCAAAATCGAATCAACATCCCTCGCCTCAACAAGCGCATCATCGATTTTTCCCATAACTGCAAAATTAAGCGCCTGAAAAACATTAAGCATGACCCGTTCAAAATCCTCACCGCGATAAGGCAAAGCATAATCATTCCACAGCCAGCTTGCCGCATTCTTAGATACAGACTGCGTATAGAGCTCGTCATACTTAAGCTTTGCCTCTTCAAAAACATCAATGCTCTCTTTATAGCGGCCAGCCAAATGCAAGACCAAGCCCTTGTCGAGCAAAAAAAGCAAATAATTATTCACACCGTATTTTGAAGGGTCGTCGAGAAGTTGGAGGGCTTCGGTATAACGGCCAGAAACGGCAAAATTATTAACCTGCGGCGAAAACGCAATAACCCCAGCACAAGAACTTAAAGTTAAGACAAAAGCCAGCAGACACAGCAACCGCTGGCAAAATAAAATTATACACATTGCCAATCTCACGCTTAGGTGCGTTATCAGAACAGTTTATAAAGAATACTTGCTTTTCCCAACGATTTTCTTAAGTTCATGCTGGCCAAGCCAAACCTTTTCACTGTTCTCAAGGTCAACAAGCTCAAGATTGACCTGATAGAGAATCACGTAACGACCTTTAGTTTCGTCTTTAATCGAATTGATGCTCCCAATCAAAATAAAATCTGCGCCTGTCTCTCGACCTTTGCGCTTGATCGTTTCCGGCGATGTTTCCCCTTCTTGTTGATCGTCCCGTTCATCACGAACTTGCAGCCGCTCAGTCTTTGAAGCAACAAATTTCACTTTACCTGAATTAATCAAGCTGCGTTCCAAAGACTTTGTAAAAATTTCACTGTTAATATGCTCTGTGCTCTGATTTTTTATCTCACCGACAATGACAACCGGCGGCCGGCTCTTTTGCCCCAAAAACATCGGCTGCCAAGCTTTAGAAGTACAATCGTCAATCATCGCATCAGCGACCATCTGGCTGTCCGTATCATTCCAGCGGCCGCTAAAATCAACTTGCTTTTCGACCGCAACGCGCTGGACATGCGATGAAGTGCATCCACTGGAGAATAAAACCAAACTTGCCAATCCTGAAAACAGTATCCTTTGATAATATTTCATGTTCCCTCCTAGTTAAGTATGTCCAAAGTGAATTTCACTCCCCGCCTACTTCTGAGCCTTTGGGTGGTTGGGGGAAATGACCTTCCAGTGCTTGTTCAATGATGTCCTTGACTTCGTCGTTAAAATCCTGCTTAAGTATCCACTCTAAATATGGGCGATCAGCTTTAGCAATCTCTTGCAAACTTATCTTGCGGGCGTATTTGCCAAACATCATATAAAGCTCACCGTTCCACCAACGTAATTTACGGTCAACATCAAAAAACTCAGTCTGCTTACGGTAACTAAAATCTTTAAGCGCTTCAATCGTGTCCTTACCGCCACCGTATTTTTGCACTTGCGCAACAAGAACATCTAAGGTCGCCTGCGTATCCGCCAAGGCCGAGTGAGCATTTTTCAATTCCTTCTGGCAATAAAATGCATACGCCGCTGATAAATCACGCCGCTCATGCAAATGATAAACTTTTTGCGCATCATAAATACCACATTTATTCCATTCGAACTTAATGCCGCAATCATTAAATTCACGCTCTAAAAGAGGTAAATCAAAACGCTCCACATTAAAACCCCCTAAATCTGCATCCTCCAAAAAACGAAAGATCTGCGGCGCAATATCACGAAAACGCGGGGCATCCTTAACATCCACATCCTTAATCCCTGTCACCTGAGTAACCTCCGCAGGTATCAACATCCCCGGGTTAACATACGTTTCATATGTCGTTCGTGTCCCATCGGGAAAGCAGCGTATCATCGCAATTTCAATAATCCTATCTTTTTCAATCCAGACTCCAGTTGTTTCCAAATCTAAAATCACAAGCGGCTTTAAAAGCTTCATCGTGTTCTCCGCATCTTTTTTATCTTCGAACTTTCTCTTGAAATCCAAGTTCATCTGCTTTTCCATAATAGCTATTGCCTTTTGAAAACATACTTTAAAAATCGAATCTGATTATACATAAAAGCTTCAAGCACTGACAATAAATTTCACTGCAAAATATTCCTAAAATGCTCTGATTCTTATTGCCAGAGGATCTTTCGCAACTAAATCTAATCATCCCAACTGCGAAACGGCTGATAGCCGCTGCGGTCAGTTTCAACTGTCACAAATTTGCTAAGAATCCCGCCTTCTTCCAAGAACCGTGAAACCCGCGTATACATCGACCCCGTCGTGTCCCACGAGCGCCGAGGCGAGGTGTCGATTTGCGGCCGCAAAAGATAGAGATTATTCTTTGCCCGTGTGGCCGCCACATAAAAAAGCCGGCGTTCTTCCTCAATGGCAGAATCACTGCTAATCGACTGATACGACGGCAAATACCCCTCCGCCAAATAAATAAGAAAAACCGTGTGCCATTCCAGACCTTTGGCCGAATGAATCGTCGAAAGAATCAAGTCATTTTCGCCGTGCGTCTTGACCCCCTTATCAACGAGGCTTTTTTCCGGCGGCTCCAAAGCCATGTCGGTCAAAAACTCCTCAAGCGTCAAATACCGCTCGGCAATATTTTCAAGCGACCCCAAATCATTTAATCGTTTGTCATAATCGTCGTAATGGTCCATCAGAAGCGGCGTATAAAAATCGAGCAAAGTTTTAAGAATCTTTACCGGGCGTTCAACCGTCCAGTCGATATCATTTAAAATTTTAAATAACTGCCGAAGCTCAGGCTTTTTTTGAAAAATCTTCTCGTCAATTTGCAACCCTTTGCGTTGCCGCACAATTTCTTCAATAATCTGCAACGCCGTCTTCTCCCCTACCCCTTTGACGAGCATCAAAACCCGCTGCCAAGCAACTTCACTTAAAGGATTATAAACAATCTGCAAACACGCAAGGATGTCCTTGATATGGGCCGCTTCAATAAACTTTTGGCCACCGTATTTAACAAACGAAATTCCCGACGAGGCCAACTCCACTTCCAAATCATTCGAATGCCAGCCGGAGCGAAACAAAATCGCAATCTCGCCTAAAGGCACGCCTTCACGGCGCAACTCAAGGATTTTTTTGACGATATAACGCGACTGGCTGTTTTCATTATAAACATCGACGTAGACTGGAAGCGTTTCTCCTCCGTTGCGGGTAAAAAGGGCTTTGTCGAATTTTTCCTCGGCGGCATTGATCACTTCATTGGTCAAATCCAAAATCGGCTGGGTTGAACGGTAATTTTCTTCAAGCGTAATAATTTTTGTGCCCGAAAAAATGCGCGGAAAATCAATAATGTTTTTAAAATGCGCCCCACGAAAAGAGTAGATACTCTGACTGTCGTCACCGACGACCATCACATTATTGTGCGCGACGGCCAAAAGCCGCACAATCTGCGCCTGCATTTTGTTGGTGTCCTGATATTCATCGACCATAATGTACTGATAATATTGGGAAAGATGTTCCCGAATCGCCTGTTGGTCCTCCAGCAGCTTCTTTAAATAAACCAAAAGGTCATCGTAATCCAAGAGCGCCAAATTATGTTTGTAACGAATATACTCCTGCCCGATATGTTCGATCACCGCCGACCACTCGCCAAACTGCGGATATTCTTCGCAAACAACCTCGTCGATTGAAAGGCCTTTATTAATACTTTTGGAAATAATCGAAAGCAATGTATTTTTCTTTGGAAAACGTTTGTCGAGTTTTCCACCTATTTGGTTGCGGACCAAATTAACCGCACTCTCCGCATCATCTTGGTCAAGAATTGAAAAAAACCTCGGCAAGTTCACATACTCGGCATAACGCCTAAGGATAGAATTGGCAAAAGAATGGAATGTCCCGCCTGAGACTTGCTGACAGCGTTCATCCAAAAGGCTCGCCGCGCGCTTGAGCATTTCCCGCGAAGAGCGGCGGGTAAAAGTCAAAAGCAAAATCCGCTCTGGGGCTATCCCCTGCTCGACTAAATGGGCGGTCCTAAAAACCAATACCCGCGTCTTGCCGCTTCCGGCGCCTGCAATGACCAAATGCGGTCCATCCGTCGAGAGCACAGCTTTAAGCTGAGCTAAATTTAATTCTTTTTCATAATTAATTTTGTGCGACATAAGGCGAGCATTCTAATCCCATAACATGAGAAATGCAACTAGTAGGTCAATGCTCGATTATCTTATTATCTGCAGTGAACCGGCACCCGGCGAATTCTGCAGTTGAGGTGAGTCCCAAAATTTCACAAAATCGCTGACTGGCTCAAAACTAATAATTCTCGGAATAAAACCTGTAGCTTGGCGCAGCTCTTCTAATACCTTCGGATCCAGAGAAAACTCAATATCGTGGCCATCCGTCTGAATTTCAACCTTTCCGGCTGTCGTCCCCAAGTCAATCCCGCCGTATTCAGCAACGCTTGATGAGGATGCCTGTGTTAAAAATTTCAGCCCCTGCGCCAAATATTCATTTAATGTCGTCACCGGTCTGCCTTGCAAAAAATACAACCTTCCGCTGGCATCATAAGAGAGTTCTCCGTCAATCTGAACATGAAGATAATCACTGAGTGCTTGTAAAACATTAACCACCAATAAAATCTTATCATCATTCAAAGCTGGCCTCATGAGAGGTTTTCCTTCTTCAACTTTTATGCCACCTTCACGAAAATCAATGACAACCTTTTCTCTTTTTTCACCAACATGCCTTTTAGAATCGATGATTTCTGCTGTTCGCCCTGTAGATGATTTTCTAATCACATAACTGTCCGGGTCGACAACTGTTTGTGCCACAAGCCCGGCATTCAAACCTTCCGCAACAGTCATCCGCATTTGCCCTACATCCGCAGAGACATCATCAGCAGAAAAAGCCAATACCGATTGACGCGCCCAAATCATTTCTTCAACGATAACCCCCTCGGCTCCCGACGCCCATACCTTACGAACCGCCTCTAGAAGTTGTTCAAAATTTAAAGCCCCCAGAACAGTTTCATATTTTCCAGCGGAAGAGATTTCCATCGTATCCTCGGTCAAACCCGTTGACCGAATAGCAACAATCCCTAAAGAACGCAGACGATCTAGCAAAAAGTCTGGGACAAATCCCGAGTCTTGCAAGCCATCGAGATACTCTGATAGTGACAATCGTAAACCCACAATATCAGAACCTTGCTGTTGTATAATTTGCGAAATCTTGACGAGAACAGGATTAGCCGGATCCGCAGAGCTCAATATTTTTTTAATATCCTCAATTTGAATGGAAATAAGCTTCTCATAATTAGATTTCAACAAAGATATCAAATCTTTCGACAACTCTTGCCCTTGACCGTTTTGCGACCACAGCTGATATTCCGACGGATTAATGATAAACCCTTCGGGATTTGCAATATCAGTATTTCCTGCAATGATACCCTGTTTCTTTAACTTGGTAATGGCATTCATAATCTCAATAACTTCTGCGGCCTTACCGCCGGCTATCTGTCTGATGCCATCAGACCTGTCAGACAATCCAAATGAGCCTTTTGCATAATCTTCAAGCTCATTTTTCCAGATAATCCGCTGACTCCCAAATTTAGCCACGATCTGAGCATTTAAATCGTTTAACTGACGTTGCAATTTCTCAGCGGCCTCTCCTTGAAGCTCCAACCCAACCATTCGCATTTGATTTCGTAAATCAACAAGCGACCTGACATCTCCAAGCTTCTGGGGATTACTCGAAATTTCCATCAGCTGTGATTGATAAAATTCCAACTTACTCTTGGCCAAAGACATAATGTTTGCAACCTGCACATCAATTTGTTCTGCAGTCCATTGCCCTTTCCATCGCTTTCCCATCGACACCAAAAATCGTTTAGCTTGGGCCGCTTCCGTCATCAAAGCATTAACGTCCAATAATAATTGCTGAATCCCATCGGGAGAGTCAGACAGGCTCATATGCTGCGAAAGCCTCTGAGCAGCATTGTTAACATTGGCATAAAAATCTTCTCCCATTCCCAAAAAAAACGAATTTAAAACAACGCCGACTTGTCCATTTTTCTCAATCAATTTATCCATGACAGTTCGTATTTGACGCTCATCTAAATACTTCCCCAAAAAAACATCGCGCACGATGGATTTAACCAATGGGATCGCCCCGGGAAGATTGATGATCTCAAGCAAACCTTGTGCAGAAGGATTTTCGCGCCAAAGATCATACGCATCCATAACACTCTGTGCGGCTTCATCGTCACTCTTGGCAACCAAAAATAATCTTCCGGAACGCCCATCCAAATAAATGATATCATCTTCTTCGATGCTGACTCTTATTTGCCCGGAACCATAATATTCTTGGACCATAACGGTTTTATCCCCAACCTTTTCTTGACGTTCCGATAAAACGCGATGATTCATTTTTAACGAAACACTCCTTCCATCAAATGGAGCATTTTTTAATATCAAGCTGGCTTTTTGAAATTGTTTAGCCCGAATTTGAGCATGTGACCCAGTTCCCCCCTGAGTTGTCACAATGCCTTGAGCGGCACGTATAAAATCATCATCCGCAGCCTCTAAGGCGTCCGAAATAAGAATCCTGTCCTTAAACGCCTCTGCCGTCCTTCCCGCCCTTTTGAAGGCGGCGCGGCCAAACGCTGCTTTAGGATAAACCTTGTTACCGTCTGCATAATAAGAACTCAAGATCATCGCATCGCTAGCCAGTTGCTGCATAGATTCCCAATCCAATTCCAAAAATCTCTGATCACTATCTTCAGATTTTGCCTGACTATTCTTGCGAGCCTGTTTTAAAATAAAAGCGGCCATAGCGTTTTCCTGCAATTTCTTTTCTTCCCGGGTCAAAAATCCAATAAAAGCCGCATGCTGTGCCGGAAGAACATTTTCGAGCCCAGACATCGACACCAGCTCAACGACATCCGTAAGTGACAACAAATTATTATCCAAGCGTTTTTGTCGAAGAAAGTCATTGCGTGGACTATCGAAATAAGCATCGCCTAAGACCGCGTAAGCCAAAACTGGCTGCCCTAAGGCGGTATCTGTTAAAAGATAAAACGTAATTCGCTCACCCAAAGTATTTAAGACGACCCGCGAAACCTCATATTTTCCCAAATAGCCGGCAACTTTAATTTGAACAGCGTATATCTTAGCTAGCGACGCTATCTGGGCCATCAATTGCGCCTGCGGCAAAGTTGTTTCATTTTCCATCGATAAATGCTGTAGCACAAAAGAAATTGGCGACTCCTGCATGGCCTGTTGATAGGCTAAATTAATCCTCCAATCATCCTCTGTTTCAACAAGCGCTCCCCGCTGACGCAACAAATCTTTTTCCTCCTCAACACGCCGTAACAAACGCAAATTAACATCATTCTTATTTGCCGGTAATCCTAAAATATACGCATCCGCCCGAATTCTTTCGGATTCGTCAGCAGGAATAGGATCAATAACAGGATGTTCTGTAAAAAACCCGTTTTTTCTCCTATACACAAATCCCTGATCACGAATAATGTCCGCATAAAGGGCCGCATAACGTGCGACATAATTATCTTCATGCAGGCTCACATCTCTAGCGTTTTCATTTCTTCGGATATAGGCTCTAACACCTGTGTCCATATTCAAAATTCCGCTAAGAACCTGTAGTGCAAAATGCAATCGATCCGGAAGCTGAAAAATACCGTTGGTTTTCTTCTCCTTGTTATAAGCTGCCTCCAAAAAAAATCCTTCACGATTAATAGCAAACCCTTCTTCCTTAAACGCAGCGCGCAATGCACGACTTCTGATCGTACTACCTAAAAGCGTCTCATCCCCCTCTTTATAATAAACAAAAATCCCGCCGCCATCCCGCAAAGGCTTGAGGGAAACCGAAACAGTCGCACTGTGTTGTCCTAGAGGTAAACTAAGCCAAGCCTTTCGCTCTGAACATATAATTTTTGCTTTACTCGGGTTAAAAGTGACCGGAAAATCCGTTAGCAATCTCCCCTGAGCAAAAGCCATGGCAATATAACGCATTAAAAGCGGAGGACTTTCGGATAACTCATGACGAGCATCAATATAAGGAATATTCAATTCCACCGAAGTAGTCACATTGGGATTGTCAAGAACACTTTGTTCGGCCACAGCGGCAATACGAACTTTTAGCGATGAGGTCATATGCGGTTCTGATGAGGTTCTCGAAAATACCGTATTAATATGATCCAAGCCCTTCTGATGAATAATATTTATGAACGCATTCAAAGAAATCCCTGCCATTTCCTGATCCGTGAAATATTGCGCATCCTTGTTAATCAATTCTTTGTTGACCAGCTTCCCATCTTGATCCTTTGCCATGTCGCGCAATTGCTGTATTGCGGCAGCCGGCACAAGCAAACTCAACTGGCTATCTGTCAAAAGATCATCATTGATTTGACCCACAATCCGGCCGTAAACTTTAGCCAAATTTTGAATATTTTTATTATTGGAATCCAAAGCCTTGTTGACAATTTCTTCTTCGGAAAACTGCTGAAGATCTTGAGGAAAGTTTTCAAAAACATTCAAATACAAAACAAACATATGCCTGAGAACAGCAAGCCCCTTTTGTAAATCGCCTAAGGTCAGCTGATCATTGTTGAGTATCTCGGCTAGACGAATATCAACTGTGTCAAATTCCTCAATGCGCTCAAAAATAGCAGCCGCCTGAGAATTAGGCGTCATGTTGACCTGGCCGGTTACCGTATAATTCACCTGATGCAACCGGCTATCCTTCAAGTACTCGTCTCTCGTATAATAACCCACAACATCAGGAGTTTGTGCCATTGGCGGCAAGAGAACCATCTCTGTGGGTGACGCTGCGGCTGATACACCTGCCCCAGCAGACGAAACATCAACTGCAACAAGATACGTTGAACTATCTTCATTTTTTGACAAATCTCCAGAAGATGCCACCTCTGTCTCTGTCACCGTCGCAGAACTACTCCTCAAATCCATTCCACCTGAAAAATATTTTCTCGGAACCATCTCTTGGGTGGCCAAATCGAACTCTTCACGAGTGATGCTATAAACTCCCTGTTTGAAAACATCGACATATTGGTCCCAAAGCCTTTCAATTTCCGAAGGATCAGGGATCTGCAACCCCACGGTTTTGTCTTGATCAACATATATCTGAGATAATAAAGAACCCTTCATCGCTTTCTTATACCAACCGGCAAGAATCAAAGAATGGTACACTTGTCTAAGCCGCGCAAAATTTTTGCCCTCATTGACTTCCCGTTCCAAGGCAGGAATGACCACCGAGCGCATCAGCTCTTTTGCGATATCGGATACGTCGTCACTCTGCGAATTTTCTCTAGAAACCTGCACGTCAGCATGCTTTTGTGTCGCAAAGTAATCCTTGTCTAACATCACCTTAAAACTCGACTCCTTCACATACGCAACCCCCGCTTGATGATTTACTAAGATGACAGCCTTGTCCGGCACGATCCAAACTTTATTAAACATATCCATTGGGATATCCGTTGTTCCATACTTTTGAAAAATCCGGGCATAAACCTCTTGCCAAAACTTTGCCCCAATGGTTCCATCCGGATGAGTCGCAGAAGCCACGATCTGTTTGAGAAGATAATCCTGCGCTAAAAGATCCCTGCCCATTTCTGTCTTGCCAAAAAAATCCGGAATAATACGGTCCTTTTCATAAGGCGATAAATTAACCCAAAGGTCTTTGTCTGAAATCGTCAAACTTGTCAAAAAATACCTCAGTAACCTATTCGCATCAGATTGCAACTGCTCATCTGTATCTGACGATTGACCTTTATCAAGGATAAAATCAAAGCGCAAAGGATTGCGTGGATAAACTTTAATGCCTTTTAAAAGCGGGGAATGAAACGATTGACTCAGCGGCACAACCTGCCCGGCAGCGGATAAAGCCAAGTTTTCTGCGTGGACGGACATGTCCCCAAATGGGACAATAAAAGCAAAGAGTAAAAAACTGAAAACGACTATGGCTTTTCGAAAAGACATAAACTCCCTGACTTAAAATAAAATGTATTAATACTTGCTAGAGAACAACTTATAATCATAATGAAGACCGTGAATAAACGGAATACACAGGAAGAATACACAATAAATATACACGCAAGAGGCTAAAAAGGCAAATCTCAGCTATATTTCAATCCACAGCTCTTAAAATCCGTTGAGAACAAAACGCGCAGAAAAAAACACGTCGAGATTAAACAAACCCCGAAGAATGCATAATAAGAAGAAGAACGATCGCTCCAACGGAGATTGCAACAATAATCAACAGGATAATCCAATCCATCGGATCTTCCGGCATCAACTGCTCAGACATAAATTGACCAAAGCGGGCGATAGGAAACTCCTTTAACGGACAAACTTTTTGACTTTTTCGACTAAATCAGGACCACTGATCGGCTTAACAAGATAATCTTTTACGCCATTGAATTTAAAAATCGGCCGCACATCCGCCTGCGCAGTCAAAACAATGACCGGCGTGTCTTTGTGATGATCAAATTTCTGCACCTCAAGCATAAAGGTGTACCCGTTCATATTGGGCATATTGACGTCCAAAACAATCAAATCGGGATTGACCGTTGTCAAAATCGCCAAAGCTTCATCCCCATCAAAAGCCGTTTCGACATGAAACCCTTCCTTGGCTAAATTAAGCTTGACGATTTTGGCATTGATATGGTCATCGTCAACAACAAGAATTTTCTTTTTCATAGATCATCCTTTGCGATTAAGCTTGCCTGCCCCATCGGCGTGGTTAGAGATTGCCATCTTAACAATCCGTCGAATCAAATGATTATAATCAATCCCCTCTTTGAGCGCCGCTTGCGCCATTTCATCGATCTTGGCGATACATGGATTAGCATTAGGTTCAATAAAATAAATCTTGTGGTCGACTGTCACACGAATATCAAAGCGCACATAACTATTCATGTTAAGCGCCCGATACGCGCGTTTACAGGCTTCCACCAAATCTTGCGCTACGCCATCGGCCAATTTTCCGGCGGCGACACTTTTAATCCCCCAACGCTCACGGTAATTATCATCCCACTTGGCTTTATAGGTCGCGATGCGCGGTTCATCGTCGGGCAATTCACCGAATTTTAATTCCCGCGGCGGCAAAACCTTAAGCTGTTTGTTTCCCATGACCGTCACGTAGAGTTCGCGGCCTTCGATATACTCTTCAGCAATCGCGTCCATATTCATATTTTCATGAATAAACGCAATCCGCTCGGCAAACGCCTGTTCATTATCCACGACGGAAGCCTGAGAAATGCCGCGGGAGGCTTCCTCGCACAAAGGCTTGATGACCGCCGGAAGCTTAACCGTCTGCGGACGCCAGACTTTTTGTCCGCGATAAAACGTATGAAAGCGTGCCACTTTCAAACGATGAAACCGCAAAATCTTTTTGCTCAAAGCTTTATTATTACAAATTAAAAGCGCATCCGCGCTCGCGCCGGTGTAGGGAATATCCAAAAGCTCCAACAGTGCGGCAATATTTTTTTCGAGATACGTCTTGTCATTAAAAACCTCGACGAGATTAAAGATCACATCCGGTTTAAACTCTCTAACCTCTTCTAAAAACGGGGTAATATCGTTAAAAAGACCCAGACGCCTAACTTCATAGCCGTTGGCCAAAAGCGCTTCAAAAACATCACGCTCGGTGTACATATTATTTTCATCGGCAAATTCATCCTTAAAATCATAGCCCCGCGCCGTCGGATACGGCGTATGAAAAAGCTCAAGCACTTTTAATTTTTTGTTCATCGTTTTTTCTTTCCTTCATCGCCTCGGTACCAGCCGGTATAAATATAATTCATGACCAAGGTCGTAATGTAAACCGCCACATTCGCCAAAACAAGCGGATGTTCTTTTGGCGCAAAAAGTTTTAACTCTCTAGAGCGATCAGTGACAGCCTTAAAAAGCTTGCTAACAACATACTTTCGCTCCGACGTCCAACGGATAATATCGGCAATAATTTCCTTTTCATAACGCTTCAAAAAAACACCGGCTGCCAAAGCATTTTGATCTTGAGAGTTTGTATTAAAGATTTTTTTGAGGTTTCCGTCATGAAAATCCGGAAATTCTTCCGCCCAAAACTCGCGTTTCTTTTTATAAAAATTAGCGAGTGTAACTTTGATATTTTTTACATGCCAATGTTTAATGGCCTTGACCGACGATGGTTCACGTCCGGCAATCGAGCTCATCAAGTCGGAAACATACAACAATTTTTTTAACGCTGGCCAGCCCTGATATGTCTTTTGCCAGTCAGACGATGGGGTCAACCACACCGCAAATGTTTCGACAAAATCCTCGTCGGGATGAAACTGCGCATAAAACCCTTCCAGATGCCGCACATAATTTCGGCTGTAGGGCCGAAAACGAAACGTATCCCCGTACTCTTTGGACGACGGGCCAAAAATCTGCTGCCAGCGCTTTTTTTTGTGCAAGTGGTACGCATAGCTAATCGCATGACCGCACTCGTGGCGCAAAAGCTTCATACACGCCTCCCGCGTCTCGCCTTCCGCTTCGAGCATCATTTTCTTTTCTAAACGAATCAGCGTCGGATGCGCTAAATAAAAAGGAATGCCGATGACCGGCTCGCCTAACGGCGTTAGCCATTCATCGGCAAGATAACAGACAGGTCGAAATTTTAAGCCCTTGGCCTCAAGCTCCTTGTAAAGCTCTGCGATACACTCAGCGAGCCACGTGCCTTCGATAGACAGCGGCAAGTCACAAATCCGCAAAGCTAAAAGTTGTTGTTCATCTAGGTTTAGAAGATCAATTTTACTCAACTTCTTCCTCGAGTTTTTTCATTAGCCCGTTGACCTCTTCGACGAGTGCGGCTGGGGCCAACTTTAAAGCTTCCATGTCTTTTTGAAAAGAGCGCAGCGCGTTTAAAAGTTTTTTAACGGCAGCGGTATTGCGTTTTTCCCGTTCTTCGTCGGGATCAACTTTTTTTCGTTCCTTCATCAAACTAACAAGGTCTTTTCGCACCTCGGCGGCTTCCTGGCCTTTTTCAAAAACCGCTTCTTTTAACTGCGCATAATCATTTTTGTTAAGCTCTTTGCGGGCGCGAGCTAAACGTAAAACATTGAGCGCATCGCAACCGGGCACCTGCGCCGGATCACGTTCATCACGAAATTCTTTTTTCAAATATTGCGGCTCATCCTGCTCGACAAAAAAATACGTTTTTAATAACTTCGTCGCCGTTTCCTTATTGACGCCCAATTCCTCTTGCGTGTAATGTTCAAACTTTTCAAAACCCCAAGCCGTATAAAGTTTATCTTTATAAACAGGGTATAAATTTTGTCCTAAGTTCAACCAGACGGTTTTAAAATCTTTCGAGTATTGAATCAACTGGTCGCGAATAAGATCGGCGGTGATACTGCTTTTTAATTTTTTCTGTCTTTGCTTTTCTTCATAAAGCTCTGTGTCGGTCATGACCATATCTCTTCCCTTTCTATTAAAACGAAATGTATTATACTGCAAAATTTTGGATTAAATATCTTTCACGATAACGTTTTGTAAAATCCCTCCTAGACCAGCACGGTTCAAATGCCCGGGGACAATACTAAGTGTATTGGCTGTTCCAGCCGCAACTGCAAACGCCACAGCATCTAAAAAGTTCGACTTTTTTTCTATTGCATAAATAAATCCAGCCGCCAAAGCGTCCCCAGATCCGACGGGGTTAAGCACTTTAACGCTGGGAGAAACGGCAGAACAAAAAACTTTTCCGTCGGTTGCGACAACCCCTTTGGATCCAAGTGAAATGATCACGTTTCTGGCCCCCAGTGAAAGAAATTTGATCAAAGCAGTTTTCAATTGCGCTCGATTCTGCAATTTTTGGTTTAAGAACGCTTGGGCTTCATCGAGGTTTGGTTTGACGAGAAACGGTTTTCCACTTAATGCAAAGCGCAAATCTTGACCACTGGCATCGACGACGACTTTCGCGCCCGCTTTGCCTGCGACTGTAACCAATTCACGATAAAATTCCTTCGGAGTTCCCAAAATCCCGCGCCCACTTAAGACAACCCATGAACTTTCACAGGCCATGCGCTTAAATTTATGTCGGAAGCTCGCCAAATCTTTTTTATCAATGGCCGGCCCCGGCTCAAGGATGCGGGTCATTTTTCCCGAGCTTCGATCGCAAATCGTCAAATTGACCCGCGTCTCTTGCGCAATAAAAACAAAGTTATGTTCAATGCCCTCAAGAAGCAAATTTCTCAAAAAATTCTGGCCGTTGGCACCGCCTGCAAATCCGCAGGCAACCGATTTTAAGCCCAAACATTTGAGCGCACGCGAAACGTTGATCCCTTTTCCGCCGCTGTTTTCTTTCACGTCCGTGATATTATTGTCCCGCCCAAGACCCAAAAAGGAGGCTTGGGCGATTTTGTCAATCGCCGGATTAAGCGTGACGGTCAAAATTGATTTTGCAAGAGTCATTTTATATGTCCTTAAATTTTGCCAGACATCATACCATCTGCATCGGATCCGGGTGAAAAAATCGGTAATCTAAAACCTTTTTAACTTTCTGATTGCTAACAATTTTAGAGACGGTTTTTGCTTGTGTAAGAAATTCCGGTGCAGGCAATCCATTGTGTTTGGCCGCTTGCGTATAAAGCTCTTTTCTCGTCGGATGAAAATCAGAAACCCCGTTAAAAATCTCTCCAACGGCATCTTGCCTAAGAATTTCCTTAATCAATCCAACGGCATCATCGACATGAATTAAATTCACAGGTTTATCCGCGCCGGACAATTCTTTTTGCCCGGCTAAAAAACTCCCGATTTTACGATTCGGGCCATAAAGCCCCCCTAAGCGAATTATTGTCGCTTTAAACTTGCGATTCGCCAAGAGCCCATTTTCAATATCCAATAAAACACCGCAGCGAGGATTGTCCGGCTTAAAAACCAAGTCTTCCGTCGCCAGAGGAATATTGTCCGGATAAACTGACGTTGAGCTTGTAAAAATGACAAACGAAACTTTAGAGCTTTTTTCACACTCGGCGACAATCGTTTCAATCTGTTTTTGATATTCTTTTGGGTCGATAAAATTCCGTCGAAATGGAAGCGTAATGATCACAATATCACTATCAAAAAATTCGTTCACATCTTCTCCGACAAGCTTATCTTCAACGCGAAGGCAAAAAGAAAAGATCCCTGCTTTTTGTAAAACAGGGACCTTTTGCAAATTTGTGGTTGAGCCTTTGACGCGATAACCTTGTGCTATCAACGCCTCTGCCAGCGGCAAACCTAGATAACCGCACCCGATAATACTGACAGAAAAAGAAGAACTCACGTGCGCAATGATCGTTTAATTATTCACCAGCAGCGGCTTTAAGCTCGCTCCAGGTCTTTTCTCCAACAATGCCATCGGCTTTTAAACCGTTCGCTTTTTGGAATTTAACAATCGCCGCTTTTGTTCCATTACCAAGTTTTCCATCGACGGTACCTTTATAAAAACCAGCCGCTTTGAGCGCTTGCTGCAATTTTTCGGGAGCAACATTAACACGCAAAATTTCATCTTTCTTACCAGACAACATCTTGCCGGATCCTGAGCGCTGTGCTTTGGTGCGATCAAGATCATAGGCCATATCCTTCATCGTAAATTTCAAATCTT
>CAYNSM010000003.1:0-58176 GCA_964400065.1 uncultured Planctomycetales bacterium | reverse complement strand
ACTTGGTCGTCGCATCTTTCATCGCCTGCAAAATCGGACCCCGGCAGCGATCAATAAGCGGCGAAATCAACTGTTCTAATTTGGCGCGATCTAAAGACATGGTCAAATGCTTTGGCCCGCTAGCATCCGCTGTAATAAAGGGAAGATTGATTTCCGTTGAGACAGTACTTGAAAGCTCAACCTTGGCTTTTTCGGCTGCTTCACGCAAACGTTGAAAAGCCATTTTGTCATTTTTTAGATCAATGCCGGACTCACTCTTAAACTGATTGATGATATGATCAATAAGCGCATTGTCCATATCCGTTCCGCCTAACTGATTGTCTCCACTCGTCGACAAAACTTCAAACGTCGCGGCCTTGTGATCGGCGTCCCAGCCCATTTCCAAAATCGTAACGTCCAAGGTCCCGCCGCCTAAATCAAAAACCATGATCTTTTGTTCTTTGCCTGCCTTGTCCAAGCCATATGCTAAACACGCGGCTGTCGGTTCATTAATAATGCGAAGAACTTTTAGGCCCGCAATCTCGCCGGCATCCTTGGTCGCCTGACGCTGATTATCGTTAAAATACGCCGGAACGGTAATGACCGCCTCATCGACCGTGTCGCCTAAATACTTTTCGGCGTCCGTCTTGATTTTTTGCAAAATAAACGAACTGACTTGTTGCGGCGTGTAATCTTTGCCCAAAACATTAAATTTATGATTCGTTCCCATCTTGCGCTTGGCCGCATAAATTGTCCCTTGCGAATTAATCGGTGCCTGACGGCGGGCCGGTTCACCAACTAAACGCTGGCCGTCTTTGGTAAACGCCACAAAAGACGGAAATGCTTTTCCCGATGCGACTCCCGCACCTTCTGCCGACGGAATAATAACCGGTCGGCCGCCTTCTAACACCGCCGCAGCCGAGTTAGAAGTCCCCAAATCAATACCAATTGCCTTTGCCATTTTTTGTATCCTCCTAATTATTTGGTCGCTGGTGGTTAAATGTCCAGCGTCATTAATTTTCTTTTTTGACTGCAACTTTGACTTTAGATGTGCGAACAATCCGTTCGCCTAACAAATACCCTTTCTGCAACTCTTCAATAACAGTTCCCTCTTCCTTTTCCGACGGCTCCTGCATCAAAATTTCGTGACTGTGCGGATCAAACGGTTTGCCCAAGGCATCAATCGGCTTAACATTGTTCTTACGCAAAAGTTCATGAATCCGCGCCATGACCATTTCAACGCCTTTTAAAAAAGCCTGATAATCCTGATGATTCGCATTGGCCGCAATCACGACGCGATCCAAGTCGTCCATGATCGTCAAAAAATCCGCAATCAAGCCTTCATTAGCATATTTGACAAATTCACTGCGCTCACGGTCTGCGCGCTTGCGGGCATTGTCAAATTCGGCGACCAAACGCACATATTTTTCCTTGGACTCAGCAAGCTCTTTAAGGAGCTTTTCATGTTCCAAAACGCTCAACGTGACACTCGGCGCTGTTTCTTGAGGCAAAACCGTTTCGTTTTCACTGTTTGTGTGTTCTTCGTTAATTTCACTCATTTTCATTCCCTTTAAACAATTTCACCCATCAGTTTTGTTAAATAATTAAGCGTCGAAACAACCCGCGAATAATCCATACGCGTCGGACCCAAAACCGCAATGCGCCCGGTCGGCCCGCTATGCATCTTATAAGAGGAAACCGCCAACGAACATTGCTCAATATCCGAACAGGCCAGTTCATGGCCGATATAAATTTTGATCCGCTGCTCTAAGTTGCGGTTAATGACCTGCAGCAAATTTTCCTTTTCTTCAAGCGCGGCAAGAATACAGCCGATTTTTTTGACATCCTGATAATCCGGATATTCCACGACATAACTGGTGCCGCGGCAAAAAAACTTTCCACTCCAGCCGTCAACGGAAATAATACTCGTATAATGCGTCAAATCCGAAATGACCTGCGAAGTCTTTTCAAGGGCAGCTTCCAAATCGCGCATTTTTTGTTCATATTCACGATTGATCCGGGATTTTTCTTCCTCCAAAAGCTGAATTTCATTCATCAAATTATCTACGTAGTAACGATACCCTTCCTCCGTCGGTAAACGACCCGCCGAGGTGTGCGGATGAGTCAAAAGACCATCTTCTTCCAATTCCGCCAAAATATTTCGTATCGTCGCCGGCGAAAGGTCCAAATCATGAACATCGACAATATAACTGGAACTAACCGGAGTAATTGTCTTGATGTAAGAATTGACAACGATCCCCAGTATTCTATCTTTTCGTTCTTTATAAATTGTTTCTTTCATAATGTTTTCGCCCCTCGCAAATGAATTAGCACTCATTTGCTATGATTGCTAATTTGTGGGACATTATAACAAAGGAAGATTTTTTGTCAACACTCTAAAAGGCACATGTCCAGCCAAATTAAAAATGTCTACTCTGAAAAACACATGTAAAATATACCCTATTGCGTATAAATTGCTTGTCATTCCCGAATGTGTTAATCAAAAATCTATGTTAAAAACATAAAAAAGGCGTATCTTTCTACCCAGAAATCTTCAGCCGGGTTGAGACATATCAACCCAAAACAGGAAGGATACACCAGCACCAAACATTTGATACTTTAAGAAATCCTTGGACTCGGGCCAAAGATTTCATTAATTATACCCAACCAAAATATTTTTGAATCAAAATTAATATGTATCTGCGAAAATTAACTAAGAGCTTTATTAAAAATATCAGCATCCCACGTTCAGAAAGTGGATTATTTAAACCCTACAATTCTCAAGCGTTACTAACAACGACAAAATACAATTAATCCTGTCGCCTGCAATACCTTCTTGCGCGGCATATAAAACCAAAAAATCAATGGTGTTTTTAAACCCATCCTCAGCACCAACATCTCAGCTTCAACCGTCTCTCACATCACAAAATCTTTAAATACTCAAGTCAAAGAATTCCACCAGCGCCAATTTACGAATGAATACCACTTTTTATTCCTCGATGGAATTTCTATCTCCGTTAAAGAAATTCTGGAAGCTAAGAAAATTCTTATCCCCGCCACTTATGACGTTATAATCTTGGCTAAAAAAAGTTATTACGTTTTAGAATCGCCAATAGCGAATCAAACTCTACCTACGAGGAATTCTTAAACGATTTATTTACACGCGGCCTGACGGCAAAAATCTCAAACTGATCATCACCAGCGAATCTAAAGGACTTATCAATGCCGTTGATCTAGCCTGCGCTCACGGCAAATATCAACGTTGCCGGATCCATAAACTCGTAATTGCAAAAAATATCTTGAAAATTGCAGTATTAATACGTTTAAAAAGATACCCACAAAATCTATAATATTTCTTCCCATCGAGAAGCCGTCGCTGCCTTTAAATCTTTGCATCAACATTAAGCCAGAACTTACCCGCAAGTCGTCAAACTCATCGAGCAAGACTTGGATAATCCTTTGACTTCTTTAGAAATTCCGATCAAGGAACAATCCCGTGAGTTTATCCGTCGTCAAATGCGAACCACTAACATCATTGAACGTTCATTTCGTGAAGTCAAACGACGTACAAGCCCCATGAGATGTTTTACAAATATTAATAGCGTCGGCAGGATTATTTACGCGATATTCCATCACCTAAACACCATATAACAAGAGAAACCTTTAACCTAATTTACAGAATTTATTTAATATTACCTTTTCCACCATAAGGATACATATATTATTCAAGCCGCCCGGATTGATACACCTTCCCAAGTTTTTTGGCGCTGTCTTTGACGGTACGCTTAAAGGTATGATAATCAACATGGATAAGTCCAAAGCGCGGGCCAAACCCTTGTGCCCATTCAAAATTATCCAAAAGCGACCAATACAAATAGCCGCGAATATCTACCCCGTCTGCCATCGCCTGATGCAAAACTTTAAGATGAAGAACAATATATTCCCAACGCAAATCATCGTCGAGCGTACAAATCCCGTTCTCGGTGATAATGACCGGAAGATTGTATTTTTTGACCTTTAAAAGAATTTCGTGCAGTCCCTTTGGATAAATGTCCCAGCCTAGTGAATTTTTCTTAAGAGGATCATGCCCTTGGGTGCAAATGTCTGACATCAAATTTTTGAAACCCCAGCCCTTAAGATCCACCTGCTGGCGCGAATAAAAATTCACGCCCAAATAATCCAAAGTTCCGGCGGCAAAAATTTTATCAATAAACTCAAAGTCATACCACTTCTCCCGAAAACCGGCCGCAAAACGGTTGCGAAACGTCTGATCGCAGGGAACAAAAGCCTGCAAATGTTGGGCAATACTTACCTGCGGCGAGGGCAGATCGAGTTTTTTATAAATCGCATGTATCCGACGATAAGATTCGATATGCGCTAAAGCAAGATTGTCAAACACGGCTTTGGATTTTAAAATGGACTTTTGCTGCGGCGGCCATAAGCCCCAAAGAAAAGAATTTGAAAGATAGACCACCGGTTCATTAATCGTCATCCAAAAATAAACATGCCTAGCCAATCCTTCAACGACAAAATTAACATAACGCAAGAAAGAAGAGACGTTTTCTGTGCGTGTCCATCCGCCTTTTTGGCTAAACCAAATCGGATTCGTAAAATGGTGCAGCGTAACCAACGGCTCAATGCCGCGCGTTCTTAAAGCAAGAAGGACCGCAATGTAATGGTCTAATTCCTTCTGAGAAAATTGACCCTCCTTAGGCTCAATGCGGCTCCATTCAATCGACAAACGATGGGCATTATGATGCAAACTTTTGGCAAGATCAAAATCCTGTTCATAAAGTTCATAATGCCGGCAAGCCTCGCCGGAGCGTTCATGGTTGGTTTTAATCTCCCAAGGCCACCAGTCGGCGCTGGCATTATTCCCTTCGACCTGATACGAAGAACTCGCAGCACCCCATATAAAATTTTTTGGAAATTCAATACTCATAGGCAATCAAACCCTTTAAACTTTTCAACAATCATGTCCCTGACCTTACGAAACTCCTCTAAATTCTCCTGATTCATTTCTTTATCATGCGGCGGATCGGGAAACGGCCAATGCATCAATCGCCCACCGGGGAAGATCGGACAGGAGCCTTTTGCATGATCGCAAACCGTTATAACGCAATCGATTTTTTGGCCCTTAAACTCATCAACGTGCTTGGAGCGATGTCCCGAAATATCAATCCCGATTTCCTTCATAACCGCGATGGCCGTCGGATTAACAGACGACGGTTTTGTTCCAGCACTAAAGACTTCAAACTTCTCCCCGATAAAATGCCGCAAAACGCCCTCTGCCATTTGCGAACGGCACGAGTTTCCGGTGCAAAGAATCAAAACTTTTTTCTTTAACATAATAAATCCAAGAATCCGGCTACAACCTTCAAATTCTATTGCCTAAAAGCGGAACGCAAATAAAACCACGCTTTTCTTTTCTGCCGCATCAGCGAATCTGCGCCATTACCCAGAGAGAGAATGCCCCACCATTCATCATGCGCGATTCCGTCGGGAGTGTTCCACGGCTTTTTTCCTGAATCATGCGCTGATGGGTAATTATCCATATACCAGCGGTCAGTCCAATCAAAAACAACTCCACCGATTGAATTTCCTGCTCCGCTTTTAGAACTATTCAAAACAATGTCTTCCCAACAAAGGCGTATATATCGCTCTTGAAAATCTTGATCCTCCCCATTTTTGATGTTATACGCCTGCGTCCCAAATTCCGAAATAAAAATTGGACGATCAAAAATCTTTTGAGTATCTTTCCATAAATTTTCAAAACCACCCGGTTGCCGATACGAATTGTAGGCGATAATATCAAGCCCAGGCGCATATTTAGCATAAAGTTTTAAAAAAGTCTCCTCAACGATACCTGCATCGCCTTCACTGATCGCGATAGGATGATTGACATCAAGCTCACGGATCATTTGGACTAACTCTCCGATTAACGTGGCATAAGCTTGCGGTTTTTGCCGAGCATTACAATGCGAAAAATCTGCAATATTATTTTCATTACCTAAAAGCCACATAAGAACATAAGGTTCATCTTTATTGTCGAGAATCATAGCCTTTACGGATTTTTTAATATTCTCGCGATGTAATGGATTTTCGTAATCCGTACCTTCTGACCAAAACGCCCCCGAGCCAATCGTCCATGAACCTAAAAAATTGCCCATGATCACCATAATCCCGTAATCCGCGTAAAGTTTTCGCAACAATTCTTTGTTCACCGGATGATCAAATTGCAAGGCTGTCCCCGAATCACGTTTATAAATATTCTCAAGCATCGGATTATCTGAGGCGACATGATAAAGCCGAATCGTGTTAACCCCAAGATCTTTCATCAACGCAAAATCACCGACCGCGTTTTCATCTTGATCTTGAATACCATTATAATTTTTGTCTACCCACGTTTGAAAAGCAAAATCATTTCTCCCGTCTTGATCATCGTCATAATCCATCCAGTTGCGCATATTGCCAATCTTCGGGTCTTCACCAATCTTAACGGGAGTAAAAGTCATCCCTTTGATAAAATATGGTTGCCCATTAACAAACAACTGCCAGGCGCCTTCGTCATTCTTAACAACTTTGACCAAAGCCGCAGAAGCCTCAACGACATCTCTGCTAAAAACACAGCAGCTAATAAGTAAGACGGTAACCATTAATATTTTTACATATTTCATTTTCATAAAGTGCATTGCCTAAAGCAAATTCTCGCTGGGCCCAAAAACGTTTTTACCAAAATACCATGAGTGTAGAAGTTTTAAATTTTAAAGTCGATAATTACGACAACTCTTTAAGAAAAGTATTTAAATTAATCTGCTTATTGACTAGCTTGAATTTCTTACGAATGCGATTGCGATGGGTTTCGACCGTTTTAAAAGCCACGTTTAGCATTTCGCTTATCTCTTTACTGCTCATCCCGTTCTTAATCAAATTCGCGATCTCAAGCTCGCGCTGTGAGAGCTTCATCTTTTGTTCAGAAACTCGGCTGCCAAAAGTGGACGTAATAGATTTTAAATTGCTCTCGAGGATATCAATCGCTTTCTTATCGAGCGGACTGCCCTTGCGGCGCAAACGTTTCATCGCCGGCAAAATGATTTGATCGACATTCGCTAAAATATTGTCTTGGATCTTTTTCTTTTCAAATTGAATTTGCTCAAGAATCTCACGCAAAGCCACATTTTTCTCCTCAATAGCCTTCATCGCAGTGATTTGTTCGGTGACATCACGCTGGATTGCAAGATAATTGATCACTTTCCCTTGCTCATCGCGAATCGGTTCAATATGCCATTCATTCCAAAACTCACTACCGTCCTTACGATAATTAATCGAGCGACCATGAAACACTTCACCTTTTTGCAAAACCTGTTTTAAACGTTCCAGAACAGTGCGATCACTCTTTGGGCCTTGCAAAAAACGAGGATTCTTTCCAAGAACATCCTCCGGTAAATATCCAGTCAACTTTGTAAAAGCCGGGTTGACATAAACAATCTTTGGGCCTGGGGTATTGAGATTAGATTCTGTAATAAGAATGGAATCTTCGGCAAAATAAGCTACCGATGCCAAAAGATGTTCATCAAATTTATTTTTTTTATTGTAATCTGTCATCATTAGAAAATTTTGGGAAGCGCTTTGCAAAAGCCCCTTCATTCTACGATTGAATTAAAAATTATTCAACAAAAATGGGGTATCAATATTGGTCGTAATTGTAGATTTGCAAAAGGCAAACAAAAACCCAGAATCCTCGTTGAAAACTGGGTTTTTATTTGGTTGGCCTCGCGCGGAGCGCTCAGCACTCCCTCTCACATTACATGCTCGGTCGCGGGGATGGGTTCACTTCGTTCAACCACTCCCTCACTACGTTCGGTCGCAGGATTTAAATGGTTTGCGCCTCGCGTTGCTCGGCTTCAACCACTTCTTCACTCGCTTCGCTCGTTCAGTCGCCTGCGCGACTTCGTCGCTGCACGTCCATTCACCTGACGCCTCAGCTAAAATTAAAAGAGCCACCCCAAAAAGGGTGACTCTTTTAATTTTGGTTGCGGGGACAGGATTTGAACCTGTGACCTTCAGGTTATGAGTACTGTATACCATTTTTCTCTTACTTTCTGATGTTTGCTGATACTACTTGCTGTCGACGAGAAAAACTTCAGAAACTTGCTCGTAGTTATTCGCTTTAGTTATGGATTGAGCCTGTTTTGTTAGATTCTTGTTAGATTCACCAAACACCTGGAGATCCACTCTCGAACCCACAGCAACATGATCCACTGGCAAAAGATGTCCATAACGATCTAACGTCGTTTGTACTGAAGCATGCCCTAGTTGACTCTGAATAAATTTGATATTCTCGCCCTGGGCTATCAATAATGAAGCATAGGAATGCCGCAGATCATGAAATCGGATCTGGCGAAGCCCGGCGAACCTCAGAGTAGCCTGAAAATCTCTTTTTATCATATTATCTGGATCCAAGGGGTTTCCCTCGGAGTTAGCAAAAACCAGGTCATATTGATTGACTGGAGCGGTTATGCGGTGCATTTCCAGGGTCTCTTTGAGCATAGGAGACAAAACAATAGCCCGGGTTGACCTCTTCGACTTTGGACTAATGAAGGACCATCTCTTTTGCCCGTCTTGAAGCCCCTTAACGGTTGACCAATATATACTTCGTCTAACGAAAACCGTATTACTATTCCAATCAATATCGCCCCACTGCAGAGCTAATATCTCGCCCCTTCTCATCCCGGTTAATATTGCAGTGAATAACAATGTTCTATGTGGCTCACTAGCATGCTTGAGTAGCAGCCTGATCTCAGACGGATCCAGAAAGTCCATTTCTTTATGCTCGACCTTAAAGGGCTTCACATCCATGACAGGATTTTCAGGGATATATCTTAACTTCCGGGCATAATCCAAAATCATATACAAAGTCAGCCGGATATTATTGACGGTCTTGGGGTCTAAGGTGTCTTTAAGCTTTGAGAGAAAACGCTGCACTTCTTCCTGCTTTATTTCACGCAGCAATAGATGACTAAATGTGGGATTCAGATGACAAGTAATATCCGATCGATATCCTCGGAAGGTTGATTCTTTGACGCGGGATCTGGGGCAATCTTCAAGCCAAGTCTGAGCAAAAGCACCAAAATATAATTTCTTCTGTTCTCGGTAGGTGCCGTTATTTACTTCTGTTAACTTCTGAGCTAAAAGTCTTTCAGCTTCCTTCTTGGTCCGTCCGCCGATCTCCCATTTCTGCTTTCCATTACTCCGATAAACAATATAGTAGGATATGTCGGGACCAATGCAGATGTGCCCGGGAGTTGGGCCTTTTAACTTTCGACAAATTGGACAACGCTTGACTATGCTACCTCTTGCCATATGATTCCTCCTCGACAAAAGGTATTATATGCGTTGTACGTTTATATGTCAAGACTTCTTTGCAGGGCCGGGTTTTCTCTCTTGCTTGAGAAATTTCTTTAATGATCTCGCATCTATCATCCAGATAGAACGAGACGAGCTGATCGCGGCCTGGCGACCTTTGATCGCTCCTTTTCCTAGCAACAAGCGCAAATACCCCGTGGAGAGTTTGAATTTCTGCGAAGCTTCGTATGTAGTTAGTTCCATATGCGTTTTTATAATACATCAAGTGGCCCCATCCGTCATCTACTGTTCCCTATTTTTGAGAAAATCAATGACCTCCGTCGGGTTAAACCGAACATACTTTCCTACCTTCATAAAGGGAATCGCTCCGGGCCCTAAGCGTGTTCGCTGATAGATCCAGCTCACCGGTACCCGCAGGATCCCGGCCATTTCTTTGATGTCTGCTAGCTTTTGGTTCTCCATGTTAACCTGTCTCCTCATTATATTGTTATGTCTATATCCAATCTTTTCAATAAATAATACTTTTGCGACAGGACCTTTTGCGCATTGTATTTTTTCACACCTATCCGCCTGGGTCCTCGCATTTGACTCCAATAAACAAGCCTATGACAATGCCTGCAGGCCAATTTATAGACACCCTGGGGGATATATAGATCGACAACTCTCTGCCCACATCCGGGACAAATAAACCAATACCGTGATTTGACTAGTGGGTGTGACTGGAAATTAACGTCGAGCATTTTATGGCCGTTGAGCAATTTCTTATCCTCTACCCACAAGTAAAGTTCTTTGTACCCAGGGACACCTACCGGAATCAATGTCACACCGCCGAGATATCCGTCAATCCTGGTTAAGCTTTCGTAGTCCCAAGTCGTTAGCATCGAGCTAAAGACACCTTTCCTAACAAGCTGATTCATGCTTAGAGAGAATGTTTTTTCGATCAGCCGGGATTCATAATTTCGAACTCGTTTATGATCGAGATATTGCCGATACATGGCTAAAGATTCCTCGCTTATCGAAGGATCCGCCTCCCAATACCGAGGACCTGGTCTGAGGAAAAGTCGTTTTTTCATTTTCTTTCGTTCCTAAGGTGTAATTAGAGTGTACTAATGATCCCAATTTGCTGCGGACATCAACGAAGCCTATTATCTAAAATATTTAATTCGTGAGACTTATGTAAAATCGTGTTACCCTTGCCTAGCCTAACCCTGTAAAAATCAGAGAACGTGCAACTTTTGCACTTTTTAGAGGGATACGCCAGACCCCACTCCTCGCTCGCGTCTCTAACGAGACGCTTCGCTCGTCGTTATAGCATCAATCCAACCACTTCACCTCAACTTCTAAACTTCTACCAACTTCTAAAAGTTCCCAGAAGTGCTTCCTACTATGTACATAAATAGCTTCTAGCTTTTATGTATATAGGAAGTCAGAAGTTAGAAGTTTCTAAGCAAGACGATAAACTTCTTTCTTATCTGTTAACTCGACCAAAAAACCATCCTTGATCAACTCATCAAAAACTATCTTGTAGAAATTCTTTGCTGAAAGACTGTCAATACCCTTGCCCTTTAATATTTTCTCGTAAATAGACGTTTTGTTCATAGGCTCCTTTAACCCCATCTTTAAAACCTCCTTAATTTTATTCAAACGATCAGTCCCACTCTTTGATTTCATAATTACTTCTGTAACTAATTCACAAATAATGCCATCATCCGGCAAATCAACTAACCGGAATATCATTGGCGAGGTTTCTTCTTCCTCCCTAAGATACCGCCCTAAAGTTACACTTCCATATTCATTTTTCGTCAAGTCTATAGTAGAATCGGCATTATTAACTATTTTAGAGCTGCCTTTAGATTTTTGATGTCCAGAAGCATTCTTACGAGCGTTTTTGACGTCATGTTGAACTAAAAGAACTGTCGTCTTCTCCCTAATCTCTCGCATAAAGTCCATTGCAGCACTAACAATTTCGTCATCCACATCAGAACACCAAAACTTCTCATAGTTATCTATTACTATCAAGGCTGTGCCCGGAGGAATAAACTTTTTTAAATTTTCCATATTTTCTTCGTCGGAGAGGTCAGTACGTAAATAATAGGGGTAAATATTAGTAGGGTTATCAACGCCCAAAGCTTTACAAAGCCTTTTAAGACGTTTTTTCATATTCCCTTCACCATATACATATACGACCTTTCCTTGAACGACAGGGAAACCGAAACAAGGCTTTCCTAACGCAATACAGCACGCCATATATCCAGCAAGCCAGCTCTTGTAGGTGTCCTTGCTGCCATGTAGAAGCGCGTATGTATTCTTGTATAAAAGACCCTTAATTAGAGGTTCTAAAACCTCCTCTACGCACTCGTTAAGCGGAAGAAGTGGTTGAAAATCCAGAGTTACTTCACGGGGCCCGAACAGGCTCTCTATTATTTTAGTCACTGTGGTAGACGTACTTTTCTTATCCATCTCCATCTCCTTTAACTAATTACGTGCAAAAATCCGATCCTTTAACGTTCTTATCGCCTCAGCATAACTTTTAGCGTCGACCTTGACCTTTCTAGACCAAAAGGCGTCAGCTGTTTTTTTGCATAGCTCATCGTTAGCAAAGTTAAACCAACAGATTTGACCGTCGCGCTCGAGGCCTAAAAATGTGATGTTGAGGGTGTAAAGTGTGGCTGCCTCATAGAGGTCTTTTGTGGAATATCCATTTGTCTTCATTTTATGTCCTCGCAAAATAAAAAATCCTGTGAATCAAATATCTATTCACAGGATACAAGAATTGAGGTTTGCAGTCGTTACAGGAAGAAAGTTATTTCTTTTTGGAAGGTTTTAAGAGTCGCCGGATGGTATTAGGAGCGACATCATACTTATCGATTGTTTGAGGATCATTAGGATAAAGACGATTTATCTCTCCCCCTAATGCAGATTGCAATTTAGCCATAGGTAAACGCCCGCCGTGAGGGGTTAACTTTTTAACTTTTCTAAGCAAAAAGAGCTGAAGATTTCTGGGGAGCTTCTTCTTTTTAGTTTTTCCTCTATTTTCCGGCAACAGCCCCAAGAACCTGAAGAAATTCCTAATCTGAGTTAATTCTTTTGAAACAATTTTAACGCTTGATTGTCCCAAGATATCATTTATTTGAAATTCTGGCGATTTGCTAGATTTTATCTTTGGGAGAGATTCGACAAGAGGGGTTAGCTCATGTTGCTCATAATACAATTTCTTTTTATACCAAATTGCACAATTATACCCGCGATCTTGCCTAAACCCCATTATCGGATGACGTCCAAAATCTTCATAGACAAGTTCGATCTTTTCTATTGGATCCTTAAAAACAAATAGGGCATGATTAGCAATGTCTATAAATTTGATTACTGTGAATCGCTTTATTGCTTGCTTTACAAGACCGACATTCTCTTTTGTTAGTCCACTGACCATTGGCATCTTCATTCTTCCTAAGATTTATTTTGTCATTACTTCAGAAGTACTACTTTTTTGATTAAATCTCTTCGTCTTCTAAAGCCCACCATCGCTAAACCCCCAACACCAAATAAAATCATTGAACTTGGTTCAGGAGTGACAACAGGTGCGCCAGAGCTTGCCCACTGAGCACCGTAAATCGTCCCATTATTCCCAAACTTAGTTAAATCGCCTGCCTTGCTTCCCGCACCTTCGTCAAAATTCCAATAGCCGACCAATCCTGGTTCGTTACCAATCAAAGGAAGATTCTTATATCCCCCTAATTCCTCTTGAGTCCGAGCGTAATTCCAAATTCTAACTTCATCAATCATCCCGGAAAATGCCTCCAAACCAGAATAACCATTAACGGCACCAATTAATAAATCTGCTGCGCTATTACGGATATTAGTATTCTTATTATTTACAACATCACTATTATCATAGAATCCATTTATATATAACTTAACTGGAAAATCAGTTACGTCATACCTATCAAAAGTTGCCGCAACGTGGGTCCAGTTCCCCGATGTTAAAGTCGAAAAACTTCTTACATTAGAATATCGAACTGGCGTAACCTCGATCGAAAGTCGGTTATCATCGCTTTGATGTTTTTTAAAAATGTATGAACCATCATTGGTTGGATCATCCCATTTCGAGACAATCACTTTTGCACCACTCAAATTATCTAATTTTATCCACGCCTCAATCGTCATCCCTGTCGACAAATCAAGGGAGTCACTGTCAGGCACTCGGATATAGTCATCAACACCATCAAACAACAACGAATAATTATTTGCCTGAGCTGATGCCACCATTGAAAAAGCCATTACGAATGTTAATAATATTTTTCTCATCATCTCTCCTGTTTAATTGGAAACTTTAGCTCAACATCCTTCTCAGGCGAACCGCCACCTTGCTGATTAGTAGATGCGGGAATAAATACCTTCTCGGGGAAAACTTTTATTTCCCCCTCGTATCGATCACCCAAGCCATGAGTCCCAACAATGGTCATGAGAAGCTGCTTTGCTTTCTTATTGTCCCAAGGATATTCACCCTCGGAGAACTTGATAAACATCAGATCCATAAAGGTGCCACTTCCCCCACCACTATCGCCAACTTCTAGAACATGGATCCCGTTAGCCATCTTCCCAAGCCACTTGTATTCAAACGATTCATAATGAATGTCGTCTGCAGACTTTTGAGCAAACCACCAGTCTTCTGTTTTCTTGACATCGTCCTGGTAATATTTATTTGATTCAAATGCAGCAGCAACGTCCACAGTCACTGTCATTGGGGGGCGGCAATCAGACTCCCAGTTAGAGAACTCCTTCAACAAAAAAGGATGGATTGGTTTACCCTGATAGGTAAACTTTGCGTTTGCCTCGTCTAGTTGGGGGCTTGCTAGGCAGGGGGACACGATTGCCAGCAAAAACAAGAAAACAAATAAATACTTCCGCATTCTATGACTAATCTTTCTCTTTAGAAAAATAAAAAAGTATTCCTCCAACCACCAAAATAAACAAACAACGATTAATCACTTTATTCTGGTGGGATATAGTTGTCTTCAATAAATAAACTTCATCGGAGTCTCGCATATAACGTGGGGAACTAGAAAGTGTCAATAGGAGTGCGATCCCAACACCGAGAACTATAACTTTTTGCTTATTTCGAGTGATCCATGCAATGATCTTATGCATTATCAAAACTCCTTCGCTGGGGTGGCGACAAGACAAATTATTTATCCTTTAAGGTCATGATCGCCCAAATGGTGGATCTAATCAGGATTTAATAAAAAAACAGAAAATAATACGACTATAGACAACTTCCAGCATCACCAGCTCGGTGCATTTCAACACATTCCTTCAACTGTCTATACTGATATTCATAATATCTATAATCCGAAAACCATTCTTCTGCAGTTTTTCCCTCATACTTTGGGTGATAAAAAAACATTACCCCAGCTATAATAATTATTAACCACAATATTCCACCCATTAAATCCTCCCCTGATATTCCCTTCTTTAGAAATAAAAAAAGGCAACTTATAAAAGCTGCCTCATCAATGAATCATATTCCCTTGTTTTTCATCTCACTATTATCTCCGTAAACGCAGTATATCACTGATACCAGAAATCCGAGAAATATTTATTGCTACCTATAGGTAGTCGACCGATGAGTAGCACAGCCATATAATCCCCTCAAAGTGAGGGCAAATGGCTGAGATCAATAAACAAGTAGGCTCGAGGATTAGGGAGTATCGCCTTAAAAGAGGTCTTACCCAAGAGGATCTAGCCCATGAGGCTGATCTGCACAGGGCTTATATTGGACAGATTGAGCGTGGGGAGAAGAATATTGGTGTGCAGAATTTACAAAAAATTGCTAAAACTCTAAAGATCAAAGCCTCGAAACTTATTGATCCGTAATCATGCCGTAAACATCCAACCAATTATCCGCAATCTTACGCTGAACTTCAACTAAAGGCATCCCAACATCACAGAACCAAAAAAGACACTGCTTCGCTATCCCATAATTACAGCTATTTCAATTTTCTAACAATGTCCTTCACAAGTAAAGCAGCCACCTGATTTACCTCTTTCGACGGGAAAAAGAGACCTTTAAATGTGAAGCACTCTGAGTGTTGTGAATATTCGCTCTGAAGAATTTCTTTCTCACCAATTGATCCGACAACCTTGACATCACTGATAGGAAAATTAACCGTACAGTTATTGGCCTGAATATCTTGAATAACTACGGCTAGATCCGCCTTCTGATCAACAACGTGATAACCGTATCTCTTAAAAACTTCTGCCATGTGCTGAACCAACAAATCTCTGAGATCTGGACGCCATGGAGTCAGGTACGGTAGCCCGACACGATAATTAATGGAAACAGTTTTTACTTTCGTAGACAACGGTTGAGTAATTATGGTTTGTAAATTGCCAGTAGTGGTACAACCAACTAATCCTAAACATAATAATATTATCGCTATATTTCGCATATATGCTCCTACTCTAGGGCAAAGACAACGTCGGGGTTGCAGCTTAGAAATATAGAAATTATTATTATACGTGCCGTTGAAAATCTTTTTCAATCATTTCTACTGTTTGTTCCCGAGCCGATTTCGCTTTTTTATTGAATAAAACATTTATAATGGAATTATTGAATATGTTTACAGTGTGTTTTTTAAAGCATATAAAATATAAAGAGATTACTGCTATAAATGGCAAACAGGTATGTACCCAAATTGGGTAAGTAGGGAAATCTTTAAAAAGAAGATAAATTAAATTGAGAGCAATGAGCAGAGAGATTGCATTTTTATCAGTTTTACAGTCGTTATAATCTCTATAATAGTCCAATGCATCATTAGCATTTGGGTGACATTTATAATGAGTATACATATTATAAGGGACATCCTTGTCTAGCCATGTCTCCATTTCGGTAGCGTCGTATTCGTTTGATATTACCGGTTTATACCCCTTGCCCAACCTCCACCTTTTGACAAAATTCCTAAATCTCTGGAAATTATCTTTTTCCCGATCGTCGATCATTTTAAATCGATACATTAAAAATCCGGTTAAAAGGGTTATTGCGCCAGCTGGTATATCCATTTTAATTTCTCCTAACGGTAACGGCCTTGCGTCGGGGTTGCGGCGATTATCTATTGCTTATCATTTTGGGCATGTTGCTTTCTCATCTCGTAAAATGTATCATCCCATTTCTTTATGTCAGAAATCTCTTGTTGTTTTTCTTCCGGCGTCTTCACAACTTGTTGCGGTTGTACGCTTTTTTGCTTTGGAGGCATTTGCGCAACACACTGATTCCCTTGCCATCGCCAAGTTTGAATCGTTCCACTGCTATCTAATATAAAACTTGTATTACACCAAAATTGAATATTCTGGATCGGTGTTTGTTTGGTCACATATTGCGTTGATGTACCGGAATATGTGCCATGTGTATTATAATCCCCGTAAGTGTTTACACTGCCTGTATGATAAGTTGTTTGTGGCTCGGTATATGTATAGCCACCTATTTGTACATTTCTGCCTCGAACATATTCTATTACTCGTTGACCATTTGCCATTACATATGAATTTTGAGGACTCCCCCAAGAAGAGATCAAAGATGATTCATTATTCCCAACCCAAGAATTTAACACTGCTTCATACCCTTTCGTAGTAGCACACCCGGCCAAGCCAACACAAAATAATACTAGCAATATTTTTCTCATATCATGCTCCTATTCCGTCGCTGGGGTAGCGGCCTTACGTTGGGTTGTGGCGACATGGTCTTTTAGGACTCGATTTCTTCTCTCCAAAGATCAGAGAGTTCACTTCGCATATTCTCTAACTCTCGATTTGATTTTTCAAAATTTTCAGAAACGTCCATGTTTTGTTTGCATAAATAAATATCCCTGAGGCTCCCAGCTCCACCCCAGACTGTTAGATATATACTCTCATATTCTGATTTTATCGTTGGGAAGGTCTTTTTTTGAAGTGTCTTAATAACTTTATCATTAATTACTTTGGCAAAACCAGTGCGGTTATGTTTTTCGAGAAAATCTGCAATCTGTCGCAACTTTGCTGAAGTCTTGGAGTATTTCATTTATGTTTGCCCCTCGTCTGCAAGGGGGAAGTGGGAAACGTGAGGTTGGAGTGGCGGCATCCAAATTCCATTTTTGCATTGTACATCTCACCATCTATTTTGACAAGAGTGAGAGTCAAGCATACCCTAATTTGACCCTAATTCTATTTTTGGGTAACGTAAATTTGTAGCGATATCGAATCGATGCCGGGTGGGGCTTGGGGGGGGAGCGCTTCTTTTCTGTGGCTAGCTTGGAGAACCTGGGGAAAAACAAATTAATTTTTTTGCTTAGTCATGATCGAATATCGACATGATCAAAAAGATAACCCAGAAGATCATCCATTTCATAGTCTCACCCCCTTTCATTTAGAGTGTTAGACAACTGTTAGATCGGACCCATTCCCTCCTCAAAAGAAAAACCCAGCCAATGATATAACTCACTGACTGGGTTTGTGTTACGTTGGTTGCGGGGACAGGATTTGAACCTGTGACCTTCAGGTTATGAGAGCGAAGGGCTGATGCTCAAGTCATTCAATACCAACTGGTTGCAATATCAAGAAAATTTATGTGCCGGATTTGTGACAAGTTTATAAAGCCATGATCAAAAGGTCACTTTCCCATCATTTCTCTGACCCATTGATAAACCCGCGTGGTCACCTTGACCATTTCATCGGCATCGGCTCGATTGACACTACGGCATTCATACTGGATCACATTCTTTCGGGCTATGATTTTACGTAACTGCTTGGCCTTTTCAGCGGCCCCCTCAATGGGTAATTTCCCAACAAGCTCGCACACATCTAAATGATTCTGCGAAACTGAACGGATCCCCTTTTCTTTCACGCAGATCGCATCCGCCGAAGAAATCGCACATTGCAATGCCAACGTTGCCGCGGCGTTCCAATTCTGTGCATGAAAAGCAATGAGCATTTGATCGTAATTGTCCGATGCCTTTTTAAGATAATCGCTGGCGGCAGTTTTACTCTCTTCTCTCACCTTCATTTCACGTGCTGTCACGTCACACCTCCAAAGGTTCTTTCCCGTATAAAACAAAATAAGACTTTATTAAGGTTGATACCGGCGACAAATTCTTTTTGAGCCGTTCACGAAATTCAGCCGCTGACTTCACATAACAATCCAAATGGACACCAAAATACGATTTAAACCGCCCTGCAATAGCAGAATTAAAAATCTCCTCAACACGCTTCACATCAGCGGCCTTGGCGACAACAACAGCCACATCAACATCGCTTGCTTTATTTGCAGTGCCTTTTTGAACGCTTCCATAAAGGATCAAAGAAACAATAGCCGTCTTGATCCCAGCTTTCTTTATCTCTTCCAAAAGCAGATCGCGAATCTCCCCCTTGTAATTATTCTCCGCTTCAAACATCGGACGGATGATTTTACAAACGGTGCGGTCTTCCTCATTCAAAGAATAAATATGTTGCTTACCAATGACTTCAAGATTAAGGATATTGCGGGAATGGAGGTCTTTTAGGGACTCATGAGTTGATGGCACGGAGAATCCAGCTAATTTGGCGATCTCCCGGCCCGTGGCTCTCAACCCTTTGCGGGAAGAAAAAACGCGCAAAATCGCTAATTTCGAGGGCGAACCAACGACTTCGCTAACTTGAAAGGGAGAATCCATAAACTATACCTAACACATGTAAGGTTAACCTAACACGTAAAGTATAGCATTATTTCTGGGTGTGTCAACTTCTTGCGTTCATGGACGGCACAAACGGGAATATCCAGGATTCTCTCTTTAAATCTCTCGACTCTGTAAATTAAACTCCCTGACCCGATGGTCAAAAATAACATCGCGTCGCGAGATATTCCTCTTCAAGCGGATCCCTTCCAAGCTCGTGCAACGGCTCAGCGCAACATAGACTTGTCCATGAGCAAAAGCGCCATCGCCAATATCAATATCCACGTTATCAAATGTCTGTCCTTGGCTTTTATGGATCGTAATAGCCCAAGCAAGCCTTGTAGGAAACTGCTCAAACGTTCCAATCACCTTAGCCTCAACAGCCTCGGTATCCGGATTATAAATATACTGAATTTTTTCCCACTTTTCGCGCAGAACCTCATGCACCTTCCCATTGATATTCACCCTGATACTAGAAGACGTTAATTTCTCAACATGTCCCAAAGAACCGTTAACCCACCTTTTTTGTTCCGTATCGTTTCTAATCATCATAACTTGCGCATTACTTTTAAGGACCAGATAAAATTCATTAGGATATTCACTTTCTTTAAATTCATCCGTGACGATCGCTGTGAAAGTTTGGGGCGGTTCATTTATCTTATCCAAATGTTCGGTGTTAATTCTTGCGGCATCATCATTGCGCGGTGTCAAAGTAATATAGGTACTCTTTTCATTCGTCTCTCGCACGACACGGCTATTAAGAAACTTTAAATCCCTTTCCGTATGCACACCCTCTCTAATATTATTTAAAAGCGAAATAAATTTCGGATCCTTCTGACGAAAAATGTGAATGAGTTCAATGCAACGGATAGCAATCTCTTTAAAAACACGCGCACTAAAAAAATACGGGCCAGCATATTTCTTTTCAAAAATTTCCCTTGTATCCGCCCTGACCACTGGCGGCAACTGAAAGAGATCGCCCATCAAAATAATCTGAACCCCGCCAAAAGGTTTATCATTCGCACGATTGATCCTCAAAGAATAATCAATCCCGTCCATAATATCTGCCCGAACCATTGATGCCTCATCAATGATAATCGTATCTACTTTTTGAATGAGCTGACGTGTCCTGCCGAGAAGCCTTATCTCACTTTGCTGAATAAAACGCGGCGGAAACTGAAAAAAAGAATGAATCGTCTGCCCGTTTACCGTAATAGCCGAAATTCCCGTCGAAGCAAGCACAGCAATATTCTTTTGGGTCTTGGCCCGAAAATACCGTAAAAGAGTAGATTTGCCTGTCCCCGCTTTACCGGTAATAAAAAGGCAGTCATTTGAATTTTCCATCAAATCAAATGTTTGACTGAACTCATCGGTGAGTTCAATATCATCAATGGGGATGATTTTCTTTGCCACAACGGTTGAAAAAGCCGTAGTCAGAGCGACGCGCTTTGAAACACGCGGGGCGACCTTTACCTTCCGAGATACTGACTTTGGACTTGCACCCAACATTGTAAAATCCTTTTTATTTTGGTTTGGAAAAAAATTCTTATGGAGTCAATAAAGAGCTAAAATCCCAACGAGGACAAAAAGTGGATATTACATAAAATGCGATATTATTACTTAAAGTGCTACCTTTGCTTGATCCCAGCATCAACGTAATGTTTCCAACTCATTTCTTTATATGCCGGATTTGTGCCACTTCTTTTAAATTTAACAATTACGGGTCTTTGATTCCAGCACTACGGCGTCTTTCTTCAATAGCTGCGTCCAATTTCTCTTTCTGCACCTTCATCAAAGCACTTGGAAGAAAAAGTGAATAAGTAAAAGCAATTAGGCCGGAAAAAAGAAAAAATCTTTCAAGCCATAGGGATAAAATCGGAAAATTTTTCTTTAATAAAAGAGCTATAAAAATACTACCTAATGTTAACAAATAACACATAAATAACCATTGGTGCCGAATCAATCGTTTATGAAATTTATCACGTTCATTTTCCGCTATGCGCCACGAACCCTGTGGAAGCAAAGCAGGGTCTCCAATTATAGCTATTATAGCCACCAAGAACCCCGCCAAAATCGAAAACACAGTAACGATCACATTGATAGCTAATTCGTTGATAACTTCTTTGGGCGGGCCTCCATTTGAAGCAACTTCAACATTATGGAGAAGGGGCTGACCATAATAAGCCGTTAATGCTGCTGCCGTAAGAATCAGTAAAAAGAATATCAACTTTCGCCAGTCTATCTTCTTCATAGTTCAATCATTCCTGTATCCTTGAGTCTTTTGAAATATCCTTGGATTTCATTCCATGCGGCCTCTCTCCCAACAGAACTACCTTCGACAGGGAGATCAACCTTTTCAGATAATCGTATCTCATCAAAAGTTAATTTCTTATTTCTTCTGGTAACAATAGTAAAGCCTTTTTCGTCAACGGTGCTTGCTGCCAATGCCTCTATTTTCTGTTTACTGACTACACCTTCCTTCTTTCTCGAATCAAAAATAATCTCTATATTTACTGAAAGATTTTCTTTATCTTTAGCCGATTGGCCGTCATCGGTTACGAATTGATCTAAAACATCTCGTATGCCACTGACCATAGTTTGCTTTAAAGATTTTCGATGTATATGATCCTGCGTGGCGGCATAGACAGAAGTATTCAATAAAACTTTCTTAACCCCCTCGGCATTTAACAACTTCAATTTATTAACATTTGCAATCGGCTCGACACTAAACTCCTTTAATAAATAATCTTTACCCGTTTTATCGAAAACCTCTTTTATATAAGCTACTGCTACATGCTCATGTAAACTACTTGGACATAACACTAAATGATTTTCGCTTACTAAAAAAAATATATCTCCCTGCAAAAAATCATGTTTGGCTGGCGGATTTTGCGGAGCAGTATCCTCCATTTTAACTTTTGAAGGCACAGGAATTAAGGATGCTGGTTGTTTCGGAATATAATAACCAACGTGGCAAAACAACCCAGCAGAGCGTGGATCAATACATAGTCCTTGGATTTGTCCTTCATTATAATCAAAAGTGCGATCCTCGGTATGCGGCAAATTATCGTGAGCTCGTTTTAATAAATTCTCTAAATCCTCTTGACGATTCAACCAAGCAGTTCTCCTGTAAAACAAAGTTCGTTGTCGAGTCTTTAACATTCCACCACCTCTTCTCCACATTTTCGCTATCAAAAATACAAATATTTTAAATTATAGCTGTTTTGGTCAGAATTACAATCAAGAGAGTATCAATGTATCTTTGCCGCCGCCCCTCAGGCTACTAACCTGATAAAATTATTCCATAAACATTTAATATCAAATGCCTTAATGTTCAGCAAGGAATAGTTTGTGACGGATTTGTGCCATTATTCCCTCTTGGAATTTTATAAACAGCTTTATAAAGCCCAATTAAATTTGTAGCTTGCATAGTCGCCTCTTCCCACGGCAGATCTTCTCCATATAAATCTTTATATATTTTCTGATATTCTTTGATCGCATCATCAGACAACATTTTTACTCTTTTCACTGGCTAGACTTTGAGATACCCATTTTAATATCCCCAATTCTCATGCCTTAGCGGTAAACGATTCAAACCCTCTTTATAAAATCGCCACTTCGCCAAAAACTTGTCCATGAGCGCAATAAATCTTTCATTGTGATTTCGCTCCAACAAATGCGTCATCTCGTGAACAACTATGTATTCGATGTGTTCTCTGGGCTTCTTTGCCAATTCGAGATTTAGCCAAATGCGCTTTGGAGCAATGCTACACGTTCCCCAGCGAGTCCGCATCTTTTTTACTCCAAAATCGCTGACCACGACACTCATTTTCTTTTCATATTGAGCAATTATCGCGGCGACGATTTCTTTTAAATTCTGGCGATACCAACCGTCTAATATCTCCTGCCGCTTTTTTAGACTCGTTTTGGGCCGGACATACATTTCGATTGCATCGTGCTTAATTTGCACCTTTGGCGAAGCGTCATACTCAATCACTCGCAATAAATAACGTTTGCCCAAATAGTAATGACTTTCTCTTGTTACATAATCGCGCGGCGTTTCTCTTAATTGGCCGCGAATCTTTCTTTGATTTCTTTTAATCCAGCTCAATTTAGAAATAGCAAATACCCTGATTGTATCCAAGTCCATACGCAACGGTGCAGATATCCTGACTCGGCCCGATGGTGGATAAACACTCAAATGCACATTCTTAATATCTTTCTGCGCCACATCGACAGAGATATCGCCCAAGGCAATTTGCCGCATTTCAATACTCACTTTGCTGTTTTACGATTTGGAAAACTCTTTCAACCTCTGCTTGATCTTTTAACACTCCATAGATCGCTTGTTTGATCAAATTCTCACCCGGAATGTTTCCCCTGAAATCTGCGGTCATACTTTTTTGCACTGCGGCATCCACCAATACTGCCAATTCTTCATTCTTCCCAAGATTATTATACAAAGCACGCTGAGCATTTGTCTTTATTCCCGACGGCAAGTCATCGCGGGTCAAATTCATCACTCGTTTTGCTAGCTCAGAAATCCTTTTCAAATAATCCTCGTATGAGATAGCGTTTTCTTTTCTTTCTTTAATGATCGCGCCTAGAAGTTTAGACATCTCGTCAAAATATGCAGGGTCAATCAAATGATCTTTAATGATTTTGACACGCACATTATTTTCAATCGTCTCCGCCACCGCTTCTTTGCTACTTCGTATTCCGTCAGGAAGATTCTTAATCGCATCCGCGATACCGCTATTGGTCATAATATCAAGTAGCGACTGATTGCCAAAAGGATCAATTCGCCGGCTATCTTCCGCCTGAATGTATGTATCAATTAAATGCCGCATATCAGCTTCATAAGCTTTCATATCAAGTTTCTCACCGCTCGCCATACGGATCTCTTCTCTCAATTTCAAATATTTATTAACCTTATTCTTTATCGCTTCAATTTCATCGAGATCGTATCCAGCTTCGCTCATTTCGTCCGCGATATTGGCATAAGATCGTATCAAACCAACAGTATGCTTATAAAGCGCATTTCGTTTTACCTCGCTATTTTTTAGGTCTTGCTTATTCTCGGGATTGCCGCAAAAATAGCGAATATGCGCCAAATTATCTTTGGGCGGCTCAACTGGCTCACAAATTAAAGCAATGGCTTCCAGCGCGTCATCCAGCCGCTCCTTGCCCTTAGCCAAACGGTCTTTCAAAAGAACATCAATCTCGCTTTTCTCAAAATTCTCGCAATCCAATTCAGAAGCATAAACCGAATAAGCACCCTCCAACTTCTGGAAAAGATTTTTATAATCCACGATATAACCAAAATCTTTGTCCTCGCTATCCAAACGGTTCACGCGACAGATCGCCTGAAACAAACCATGATCTTGCATTTTTTTGTCTATATACAGATAACTACAAGGCGGAGCATCAAAACCAACAAGAAGCTTATCCACAACAATGAGAAGCCGCATGTTCGCTGGCTCTTTGATAAACTTATTCTTGGCCTTATCTTCGTAAGTTTCTGATCTTGATTTGCCCGGCTGTGCCGCGACATCTTGCAATAACTCAGAATAAATTTTGTACACATACTCTTTTCCCGTTTCGGTATTTTCACCGGTGCCTTCCGTGGCAATATCTTTGGTAGCGGGGTCGTAAGAGGTAATCAGAGCGCATTTGCTTTTAAGAGAAGTGTCCTGAAACATTTCAAAATAACGAGTCGCCTCATAAATACTCCCAGCAACCAAGATCGCATTTCCAAACTCAGAATTTAGCCTTGGCTTAGTGCTAAAATCAAAAACCACATCCTGCACAACCTTCTCCAACAGAGACTTGGAGCTTAAAACCTGTTGCATCGTACCCCATTTCTTTTTTAGTTCAAATTTCTGAAAATCATTCAGCCCTTTGGTTTTAGCCTCAAACCACGCGTCTACCTTCTCCTCGGAAGAAAGCTTGGTATCAATATCCCGCGCCTCATACATCAAATCCAAAACGACCCCATCCTCCACCGCCTCATTAAATTTGTAGGTATGGATATATCTGCCAAATACCTGCTGGCTTGTTTGTTTATCTTTTTTGAGTAGCGGCGTTCCGGTAAAGCCAAAAAATACTGCATTTCGCAAAATCGCCTTCATAACCTTGTGCATCTTGCCTGACTCGGAGCGGTGACACTCATCCACGAAGACAAATAACTCGCCCACGGTATTGCTCGGGCCGCTCTTTAATTCTTCGATGTAAGCATCAAAGTTATCGACACCACGCGCACCAAATTTATGAAGCAGTGAACACAACAGACGCGGCGACGGATTATTTAATTGTGTCATCAAATCACGGCCACTCTTAACTCGGCAAGTCTTCTGGTCAGGACTCAACATCCCGGCATCAAACAAAACTCGATCAATCTGTTTATCGAGGTCGATACGATCCGTCAAAATGACAACACGGGCCTTGGGATTGTTTTCCAAAATCCACTTGGCAAGCCACACCATAATCAAACTCTTACCACTGCCTTGCGTGTGCCAAATGATGCCGCCTTCTCGCCGACGCACAAATTCCTGTGCCGCCTTGATACCAAAATACTGATGCGCTCGCGGAAGCTTCTTGATTCCGCCGTCAAACAACACGAAGTCATACAAAATTTCTAAAAATCTTTTCTTGTCGCACATCTTGAGCAGATATTTATCGAGTTGAAGCATACTGTCATCTTGCTCGTCTTCCTTCCATTTCAAAAAATACTTTTCAGGCGTAAGAATAGTCCCATATCGTAAACCTTCCGTGTCATTACCGGCAAAGACGAATTGGATCGTAGAAAAAAATGATTCGATGAACTCTTTTTGCTGATTAACGATGCTTTGACGAATACCGTCGCCAATAGACACCGTGCTTCGTTTAAGTTCAATCACACCGAGAGCGATGCCGTTGACGTACAAAACAATGTCCGGACGCTTTTCCCGATTGCCTTGTATCGTCACTTCTTCGGCAAATGCAAAATTATTCTTTTCGGGATTCTTCCAGTCGATAAAATAAACGTCTTGATTATTTTCACCGACGTTCTCCACGACTTTGGCCCCATAACGCAGTAGCGCATAGACATTTTTGTTATTCGTGTATAGACTTTCACTGTAATTATTGGCCGTGGTGCGGAGTTTGTCCAAAGAGCGTGAGATCAAAGTATCGCTATAACCGCGACTAGAAAGATACTTCCTGACCTCGGCATCCTCGATATTACTATTATCCAGTCGATCTTCCCAGTTGCCCAAATAGTTATAATCAAGACGACCACGAAACAAAGTCACGATTCGGTTTTGTGTAGCTCGTTCTATTTGTCCGACATTTTGGTTAGTTGTTGGCATATATTCGTATTTTACCTGTTAAAAGTTGTTGCATCATACCCTGCTTGAGCATGGTGTATTTATCTCGCTTTTGCTCCAATTTATCAATTTCGACATCCATATCGGAGAGAAAATTGGCAATGGCGGCTTGTTCTGACTTTTCAGGAAACATCATTCCAATATTTTTCACAGTAGCAAGATTTACTCCACCTTGAGCACTCCCGCCACGTCCAGACAATATAACGGCTCTTTTCATCAATAATGAATAATATAAGAATCTGTAATCGTAATTTCCGGATGGTTCAATAGCAACAACTGATTGATTTGCAGCCGCTTCAAATTCTAACAATCCTATATTCCCACATGTTGCACCTGTAATTGCGATTAAAATGGACTCTCTTTTTATGAGCTTCGCTGCACTTTCATCTAAACCTCTTTGCGTTATCGTTATTTCATCCTCCATCTTCCTTAAAATGTTATTCTGAACTCTACCCGAAGGAAGCCATATGTATGAACCGCCCCAATAGTTTGAATTGAATGTTGACGGTGTCCCTCCTGCAAAGCAATGTCCAACATCTCCTAATTTCTTCGGTTCCCACTCCCCACTAAACCCCGGCAATCTTTCTTTACCCGTGAGAAGCTGTTGCATCGCGCCTTGTTTGATGGCTTTCTTTTTGGCGATCAGCTTTTCCAAGTGTTCAATCAGCGCGTCAGTGTCGGAGAGAACAGCGGCAATGGCAGTTTGTTCGGTAATTTTAGGCAATGGAATTGATAATCGAGCATATTCTTTCCCGTTTATGCCCGGTTGACCGCTACGCATTGAGGTAAGTTTAACCCAGTTCCAATACAGCGTAGTTCTTAAATAATTAGCTAAATACTGAGGAAGTAAAATATTTTTATTTGAAGTAAGACAAATCAAAAAACCAGCAAAAACAAGAGGGCCATCTTCAAGTCTATACAAATATGATTTCCCAACACTTGCACCGGTACGAGCAACAACTAAATCACCGTCTTCAAGAAAGTAATGCTTAGAACAGGGATCATTTACCGACACTGCTTTCTCAGGAAAAAATCGACCTGTTTCTGATATATCAGTAATTCGTATGTATTTGGGTAATTGATCAGAATACTCAACCGCTGCAGCACCAATTCCATACCGAGACGGCCTTATTAAACAATCGCCGAGACTTTTTAGCTCCCAATCCTCTGGGATTACTCCCAGCTCGGTTTGCTTATAACCTTTTTTAATTGTTGAAACGATTACCATACAAATCCCATTTTTTTAAGATGTGCATCGACTTTGACAGTAAGCTTTTCAGTATCGTCGATGAGTTTTGGCAAAGGCGTGGCATAACGTTCGGTAAGTTCTTTAATTCGCCCCGTTAATCGCTGGCTAATGCGATCCATTTCACTTTTGATGATCTGTTCGATCGTCGCCATCCATTTATCATCCACGACCAATATCTTGATTTCAGATTCTGATAGAATCTTGTATTTAACAATGACCTTATCATCGAGCGTTTTCTCGGCTTCTTTGATTTTTTTCTTTGCTTCCGATTCTTGTTCCACGAGCGAGATAAAATTCTCCATGACTTTTAATTCTTCGGCATCCGCGGACTTGCCTTTGATTTCTTTAATCCGCGATGTCACGCTTGCTTTGTTGATCTTTTCAAAATCTGTAAAAAATCCTTCCTCGCCGCTATGCTCCTCGATGAGTTCTTCAATCTCTCGGCTAACATTATCAAGTTTGACTTGTAGCTCTTCGATTGCCTTTTTATCACTAGCAAAATAACGATTGATGACCAGATACTTGGGCAGGAGGTCACATTCCACTTCACCCCTTCTGCCTTCTACTGCCACAAGCTCTGCCTTCCAACCGTCAACAGCGATCAAATACATATCATCCTGCATCGTCTCGGCCCAATACTCCATCAAATGCTGGTAAACATCGTACTTATCAATCAAATTGGTTTTGCTAAATGCCGTCAAAATGTCCTCGGAGACTCCATGAATAATTTCTTTTGGTTTCGCGCCAATGCTTAATTTTTTAAGAAGAGTGGTATTTTTTTCTTTCCACGCGGCAAAAGTCGTCTCCATTATTTTGGCGTATTTTGTAAATTCGGAATGTGAAAAGATAACGTGTTTGATCTCTTCCGGCACGATTCTTAGCTTGCTGTATCCTTTTCTCTTACTCTCGCCAAAGAGTGAGGTTTTAAGTGTCGGATACACGCTCCAATAATTTTGAAGATCATCAATGTCCTGCGTTGGTATGTCCCCTTTAAGATGCGCTTCAATGTCTTGAATGTCTTCGGCTTCTTGGCTGTCGATGTAGCGAGGGATATTGAGATTAAATTCGTTTTTTTCGATCTCGACTACGCTTACCATACGAGAATACTTGGGGATTTCCAACTGCTTGTTAAATACATCAACGATTTTGTGAATGTCCTGTGCGCGCAGACGGTTCTTGTTACCATCTTTGACAAAGCCCTTGCCCGCATCAATCATAAAAATACCCTTGCGGTTCTCGGCGTTTTCTTTGTCGAGAACGATAATGCACGCCGGAATACCCGTGCCATAAAAAAGATTGGCAGGAAGCCCGATGATTCCTCTGATATAGCCCCGACGGATAATGTTAGTACGGATCTCGGCCTCGGCATTGCCGCGAAAAAGCACGCCATGAGGGAGAATACACGCGCCTTTGCCGGTCGTTTTAAGCGAGCGAATAATATGCAGAAGAAAAGCATAGTCGCCATTCTTTGCTGGCGGTGTGCCAAAGTCCTGAAACCTTCCAAAGATATCATTCACTGGATCGACGCCATTGCTCCATGACTTAAAAGAAAACGGCGGATTAGCGACGACAAAATCAAAGGTCTTAATTTGACTGCCATCTTTAAAAAGCGGGGTCGAAAGAGTATTCTCTCTCTGAATCAACGCGGTTGCACTGTCATGCAAAATCATATTCATACGAGCCAAAGCCGCAGTGGCATTGTCCATTTCTTGCCCATAAAGTTTCACGTTCTTATCTGTTTCATCCGCAACTTTTAAAAGCAATGAGCCGGAGCCGCAGGTCGGATCATAAACGGTTGGGGTTTTGTTGGTCGTGATGGCTATACCAATGGTCTTGGCGATAATACGGCTTACTTCGGCGGGGGTATAAAATTGGCCTTTGCTCTTACCGCTCTCGGTGGCAAAAAGCTTCATCAAATATTCATAAGCGTCGCCGAGAATATCGTCACCCTCGGCACGGTTCTTACTAAAATCAAGAGCGGGATTTTCAAAGATCGCAATCAAGTTCGACAGCTTTTTAACCATATCCGGGCCACTGCCGAGTTTTTCCGCATTGTTAAAGTCCGGCATTTCTGAAAGCTTGTTGGCCTCGGCGATCGGGGCAATTATTTTCTTATTGATATCGTCGCCAATAGTCGCCTTACCTTTAAGTGCCACCATATCCTTGAAGCTTGAACCCTTTGGAATAGTGATCGGGGCATAAGCCACGCCAGCATATTTGTCGGAGATGTATTTGATAAACAACAAAACCAACACGTAGTCTTTGTACTGTGAAGCGTCCATGCCGCCGCGAAGCTCATCGCAACTTTTCCAAATTGAACTATAAAGCTGTGATTTCTTTATTGCCATTTTCAACCCTCTTCCTTAAAAAAGAAAAACCCAGAGAAATTTTTCTGGGTTTGTTTAATTCAAATTATTGATTGGGGCATAATGATTCCATTTGTTCGAGAAATATAAGCGACATTTTAGCACTAACAACATCAATCACCAAATGCGATTATTAAGTAAAAGCACAAAAGATACAGTTGGCTATTATGCTCCCAAATGCGACCCTCAGGTTCTAAACCTGAATAAATCATGTTGTAAGTATTTGAAATTCCGAGAGTTTCTTGTTGGGAGACTGGCTGATGTGACGGATTTGTGCCATTTTGTGACGTAATTCGGATGAAATAGCCTGTTAATATGGCTTGCTGGATAAACGAAGGTTTATGCAGTATGCAGAAAATAGCTAATTTTATTTAGAAATTTGTAACTCTTGTATTAAAAATAACTCTAAAAGATCCAAGCCGCCGAAATTGTTAAAGCTTGTTCATCAATGAATCGGCCTTGAATGTTAATACTAACATCTTTAATCGGGGAGATCATAGTTCCTAAAAATACACCGACTTTTTTGTCAGAGTTCGCGGTGCCTAAATTATAATCTGTCCCGCCTGCCGAGAATTTTAACGATGTTTCAACATCCGAATATCGAACACCCGCATAAGGCGTAAAATACTTAAAATCTTTGGTAATCCCAAAGGCAAGGTGCCATTCTTTCCAGTCTGCATCCGTGTTGCCGCCCAGATCGCTTTTAGAATATGTTGTCCCGAGGATATTCACAGAGTCATAATCCATGTTCGCTGTTTGTCGATAGGAAATATCGGTAAAAATATCGACCACCTCAAGCAATACTGATGATTTTCCGGTTAATCCAACACCCCACATTAAACTATCCTCAAAGTTTGCATTTAAATCAATGCCAAGCAATTTCTTAGCTTCGATATTTCTGGCTTGCCCGAAAACAACATACCCTCTTGTATTCTGCTCATACTCCAATGCAACTTCGGCTAAGATCGCATTAAACTCAACTGTTGTATCGAAGGCATCCAGCTTGCGCTCAAAAACATTGTCATATTCAACTCCGGTGCTTAACCGCAATTTCCCGTCGCAGAAATCAGCCAGAACGCTATTGCCATCCTTTCCAGTAGGAATTTTGACTGGCGCGGCAATCGCAAATGAAGTAAGAAGCATAAAACCAACTACTGTTAAAATGAGTTTTTTAATCATTCATCGCTCCCTTTGTTGTATCTCGATTTAACCAAGTTTTTATGCTGACCCACTTCTAAACTTATTATCAAAGACATTAAGGCTAATCATACACCATCACATGTGGGGGTGTCAAAGTCTAAAACATCAAACGATAATACGATTTATGAAAAGCTCTATAAACATAAAGCTTGGTATAAAAATTAAGGATCTGCGAAATAAACGCGGATTAACCCAAGAAGAATTAGCCGAACGAACTAAGACGAGCTATAAATATATTCAACGGATTGAAGGCAAAACCCCACCCGACATCAGACTCTCAACGATAGAGAGAATCGCCACTGCTCTCAAGATAAGCATTTCCAAACTACTGCAATAATCTAAATTTTATTTTGCGGGTTTCTTCGTTTTCTTTCGTAGTGCGGCATGCTTCGCGAGCGTTTTAATCGCGACCTTCCCGCTGTATTCTTCATTCTCCATCTCCAACTGTGCTGGTTCTTTCAATGACTGCGATTTAATAATTTTTACCTCCATTCAAAAAAGATTCATTGACCTTGTTCACTTTCCAATCGCTTTCCTTCCTGATCCTTCTTTAGACTTGCCTCCATTCCCTCGATCACCATTTGATCGCTGTAAGCGTCGTTTTCCGCTTCCAACTCTACCATGCTTTTCTGTTTCTTTCGGGGCTTACCACCCAAAGGCTTCTGTGGGACAGGATCCCCCGGATTCTCTTCTGGATATTTTTTGGATTTCATTATATTTTCCTCCCTTCTTAATAACGATTGATGTTTCTCAGCACCTTTTCTAAACAGCGTTAAGGAAGATGCCCTTTCAACCTCAAAATTGTCTCAAAAAACTTGTGACGCGCCATCCAGTCAGCAAACTCAACCAAATTTCTCCCATAAAGCCTTGTCGCTTCAAGACCTTGCGCCGCATACTGAGCCAAGAACTTATCGGTAAGTCCAGCCTGTTCAAAGATGTCTCCAATGCCGACTTTTACCGCCTTTTCAATCCTGTCCGAATGATCTCTCGCATAATTTTCCGAATACCCTGCGGCCCGCGCCGCATTATATTGATTCATCCCCTTAACCCGATTTAAACGATATTCAAGTTGCCGCCGATTAAATCTTCTGGGTTGATCAGTATAAATATTGGCCAGTTGAGTAAACAAACGTTCATCGCTCTCTGGCGAAGAAACCTGTGCTTCTAATGTGCAGTCTCGCATATAATTTCTGGCTCCCCACCTAGCATCTCCGGAATAATGCTGTATTCTTCCTGCTTCCGCGCTAATCCACCTAAATTATCCAACGCTTTAACAGCTTGCTTCTTATGATTACAACTTAAATGTGCATATCGGAGGGTCATTGCCATTGTTTTATGACCTAAAAGCTCTTTTACAGTCAACAAATCAACTCCCGCCATAACAAGATGAGAAGCAAATGTGTGGCGCAGGTCATGAAACCGAAAATCCACAATCTCAGACTTATTGAGAGCTGTTGAAAACGACTTCTTAATATCAATGAACGCCTTTCCATTAAAACTGCTAAATACAAACGGAGATTCTGGATTCTTTTTAACTCGAACCAATATATTGCGAACTGATTCATTGATCGGGATCTCTCGCTTCTCATGATTTTTGGTGTGCAGAACATGAACCAATCCGTTAGTCCAATCAACATCATGCCATTTGAGATTAAAAATCTCCCCTTTTCGCATGCCGGTGTTGATCGCAAACTCAACAATATCTCGCAAGTGACCCTGACAATTACCTAAAAATCGAGGGATCTCTTCTTTCTCAAGATAACGAAGACGCCGATTATCTAGTTTGTAGAACTTAATCCCTGCGGCCGGGTTCTTTGTGCTGAGCAATCCCCACTCGATCGCTTTGTTAAACATAGCACGCAAGCAACCGACATTTTTGTTTACGCTACTTTTGCTGACAACGGTCAAACGCTCTTGCCTAAACTTTTCCACGTCGAGTGTTGTTATCTCATGAACAAGTTTGTTACCGAAGAAATTGCCGAGATGCCGGAGATTATGTTTTTCTGATTTCCACCAAGTCGGACGATTGAGTTTAAGATACAGCTCAATATATTTATCAACCAGCTCTTGAAACTTAATTTTAGGTTGCCTTTTGATATCCAAATATTTGTTCTCAGCGATCAGAACAAGCTTCTTTTGCAGAGCCATCAGAGCTATCGCTTTATTAGGGCCTACCATTTCACGCTTGCGCCCACCATTAACGGTGAAATCAATGCCCCAGCTCTGTCCTCTTTGGAATACATTTGCCATAGTTAAAGTATACACCTTACGATTAACGGTGTCAATGCCATGACACCATACTATAATAAGGTCTCATGTCTGACACAATAAAAACAAAACTCGGCCAAAGAATTAAAACTTTACGCAACCGGCACTCTTTAACCCAAGAGCAACTGGCCTCCTTGGCGGATATTGATTACAAATACCTTCAAAGAATCGAAGGGAAAAATCCTCCTGATATGGGCATCACCCTTATTCAAAAGATTGCTAAAGCTCTCAAAACTACCCCCGCAAACCTCCTCAAATAGCCATCTCCCGCACTTTTCGCTGTTGAAGCCATCCATCTATCTCTGACTTTTTAAATTTAACTAGCCGCCCGATCTTGTAATAAGGGATCTGCCGCAAATGCACCCAAGCGTAAAGAGTGCTTTGCTTTACGCCTAACAATTCAGCGACTTCACTGATCCCTAAAAATCTATCGTAATGCTCTGGCATGTCATGTGTCCAAACTAAGAATTTTTCTAAACTTGAGACTGCAAATTCTTACGAAAACGTCCCTTAGAATTTCCAATACCTTTACGATTTGGGTTTTTACCAAATCGGTATAAATGCAATGAGCAATCAAGCGTTTCACAATTACGAACCAACGAAGGTCTCCCTCCCTGACATTCAAGACACTTAGTTCTTATTGCATTGATCGGAGTTAGGGTCTTCATAAAATCGTTCCTCAACTTCAATTCTTAAACCGTCACACTTCAATTTTAAAAGCGTCACGATGTCCTCTAAAGAACTGACGCTTCACAATTTGAATCGTCGCCCGCATAACCCTAAACAAATGACACTTCAAAAACTGTATTCTTATATAGATTCTGCCATCACTGGATAACATCAAAATTACCTGTTAATTTATAAAGACAGTAATAACGAAACATCCCTCCATACTGAGTTTTCTCAATCCATCCCTTAGCTTGCAATCCCTTCAAAGCTTTTGAAAGCGTCGCGGGGGCCATCACATCTTTAAGCTCAGAATATTTCAAAGGAATCTTTCCGTTATTCCCCCCGTTAAAATTGTTTTTAATATAAACGTAAGCGAGCATCTCAGTGTGAGTCAATTCTTTCCATTGGATACTCAGCAAAGTTTGACGCTCAAGCAATACAAAGCGACGGTGTTTATTTTTCTTCCTGATCATTGTTAGTATGTCTCCACGTTTTCAAGCCTAACTTGTTCATAAGCATCACATATTCACCAACAATGATTTTTGTTACAATCTCTCCGGCATCCTTACGAAATGGATAAAAACATGGCAGTTGTTTTCCCGACGAAAGCTTCTTTGTTGGGAATACCAATCTAAAACCCAACGGATTGCTCGGCGATGTATGGATCGCTATATTTCCTATATAAAATTGATAGTTTAAAACTGCTGAGGCAAACGCGACGAGGCCCTTTTGTGGTTTAATGGGCAGGATTTGAATTTCAGTCAGAATAATTTCTTTCACATTTTCCTCACTTCATTTACGCTAAAAATAAAAAACCCATGTCTATGAAACATGGGTAGTCTAAAATAAGTAAAATACACAAGCAAGGAAAGATAGTGTCGTTACGCTATTTTTCTATATCCTCCGTCGATGAGTTCTTGGGCGCGCTTAATGTAATTTTGAGCTATTTTCCGACCATACGCACTATCTCTTTTGATTATCTTCCTTGCCGCTTCCGCCAAACTCTTCTTCTCAACAATAACAAAATCGTATACCTTTAAATAATTATCATATTCCTCAAAATGATTACGATTTTCACTTTCGAGCCAGTTTTCCTTTCGCCAAGCTTTCCAAAGTGAAACCGTTCGCTTAAACGCTTTCTCTATCTCCCGAGTTGGAGAAGCAAGATTGATGCGAATCGTTATATCTGTTGTATCAACACCGGCCAAAGAAACATCCTGTAATTTATTGCCCATACTATCCTCGTATTCAAATTTCCTTTTCTTTCTTTGAATAGTGACGTCTTTTTCAGTCAAGCGGTGGCCGCGTACCGGCATAAGCGAAGAACCAAAAGAATAGTCTGGTAAACTTTTATTAAAAAATCCCAAAAAAGGATAAAAAATCTTATTCTTGGGTATTAACGGGAAAATCGTCTTAAATGAATATTTTGGATCCACCGGAAGTAAAATAGCGTATTTCTTAAAAAAGAAATCCATTGTCGAAGCAAACTCTTGAGGAACTTTCTTACCAAGCTGTGAATACTTGACAAAATCAGCTTGATAGTTTTTGTTGCGTCGAAGAAATTCCCAACAATAGCGAGAATTTTTGAAAAAATATTCTCTTTGATATGGCTCCCTAAGGTCTATGGTATCAACTTTAGATTTGTTTGGATCGCTAAAATATGTCCCCGGCCCCGCAGGATTTTTCATGTCTTGCTCCCGTACTTTACCCACTTCTTCCTCACTTTTTCTTAAATCATTTTAGGCATTGTTATTCTACTTTATTTCTTGCTTTCGAGAAACTAAATACTTTTTCCGTGATGATTTAATGTCAAAAATACTACAAAAATATGTGACGGATTTGTGACAAGATTATATCAAAAATGGCCTAAATTGGTCAAAATTGGTAGTAATTGGAATTTTGCACAAGGCAAACAAAAACCCAGAATCCTCGTCGGAAACTGGGTTTTTATTTGGTTGCGGGGACAGGATTTGAACCTGTGACCTTCAGGTTATGAGCCTGACGAGCTACCGGGCTGCTCCACCCCGCCGTTTATCTTGATAAAAATATTGCTTTACTTCTTTACCGCGTTAGTCGGCTGACTAATTTTGTAAACTACTTCACCGCTGCGTATCAACCCCATCTTTTCGCGGCCAACCTTCTCCAAATAAGTTGGGTCACCTTCCAGGCGCCGCTTTTCTTCCATCAACTTAATCTTTCGCAACTTTAACTCTTCAATCTGTTTGCTGTAATCAATATTTTTTTGCCTTAAGTCCTGCAGTTTTGTGTACGACGGCAAAAAAATAACCACAGCAAAAATCGCAAAAGCAAAGAGCCAAAGGGCGTTTTTTATCATACGGTTACGTGACTAATAAATCTTGCCCCACAAAGAACCCGCATAAATCGCCTTCTTGCCAAGTTCTTCTTCAATACGCAAAAGCTCATTATATTTGCAAAGACGATCCGTTCTCGACAAAGAACCCGTTTTAATCTGACCAACACCGGTGGCGACCGCCAAATGGGCGATCGTCGTATCTTCTGTTTCACCGGAACGATGAGAAATAATCGATGTGTATTTGTTTTTCTTTGCAAGATTGACCGCGTCAAGCGTCTCAGACAAACTGCCAATCTGATTGACTTTGACTAAAATTGAATTGGCAACACCCTTTTGGATCCCATCCTTAAGACGTTTAACATTGGTGACAAACAAATCATCTCCGACGAGCTGAACCTTGGAACCTAATTTGTCGGTCAAAACTTTCCAGCCGTCCCAATCGTTTTCGTCCAAACCATCTTCAATGGAAACCAGCGGATAATTCTTGAGCATATTCGCATACACCGCGATCATTTCGTCGGCGGTATTAATCTTTCCGTTGTAATCGTACCCGCCTTTTTTATCAAAAAATGACGAGGCCGCACAATCAAGGGCGATAAAGACATCTTTGCCCGGCTTGTAACCGGCTTTAGTGATCGCATCGATAATAAGCGCTAAGGCTTCTTCGTTTTTGCCTAAATTCGGGGCAAAACCACCCTCATCCCCGACGGATGTCGAAAGATTTTTGTCGTGCAAAATTTTCTTAAGATTATGAAAAACTTCGGTAGCCATACGGATCGCTTCCGAAAAAGTCGGCGCTCCGACCGGCGCGATCATAAATTCCTGAATGTCGAGATTGTTATCCGCATGCACGCCGCCGTTTAAAATGTTCATTAAAGGAACCGGCAGAATGCTCGCACGATTGCCGCCCAAATAACGATATAGCGGCTCTTCCTTATCTGCCGCGGCAGCCTTAGCGACAGCCATCGAAACGCCCAAAATCGCGTTTGCGCCTAATTTGCTTTTGTTTTCGGTGCCGTCTAAGTCCAAAAGAATTTTGTCAATATCTTCAAAACAGGATTTTTGACCTTTGATTTTTTTGGCGATGATCGTGTTAACATTGTTAACTGCCTTAGTCACGCCTTTGCCCATCCAGCGGCTCTTGTCGCCGTCGCGAAGCTCGATCGCTTCGTATTCGCCGGTTGAAGCGCCAGACGGAACAGCCGCGCGCCCAAAAGCGCCGCTGCCTAAACGGACATCCACCTCGACGGTAGGATTGCCGCGGGAGTCAATGATTTGCCTTGCTTTAACTTCCTTAATTTTTGCCATATAACTTGTCCTTTTTAAAATAAAAATTTAGTTTGATGCCTAAAGTGCAAAAAATTTATAAAATCCGCTTCAAGAATAGGGACAAATTAACATAGTTCCATTTTAAAGTCAAGGTTTGTAGCGGACGTGATCTTTTCTTAAAAAATATGAAAATCGCCTAAACCCAATCGTTTATGATATACTTGTAAAAAATCGACTAGCTTATCTCTATGGAAAAATTCATTATCTGGCTTAAAATCAATTGGCTAAAGGTTCTTCTGATCCTTTTCTTTAGTTCATTGGTCATCGGTATTGGCATCTACATCATCTACATCTACCAAAATTTCCAACAACTCGAAGGATTCACTAAACGTCAAGCCGCCGGCATGCAAGCTATGCAAATGCCGATGTTTGTCTTCGCGCAATTGCTGACCCTGCCATTTATTTTCGCAATGTATTATTACTTCGCACAGGGCGGTGGAATCGGAACTTTCAAGGTCAACAAGATCCGCAAAGAAGATATCAATGTCCACTGGGACGATATCATGGGCATGGAAGAAGCCAAACGCGATGCACAAGAAGTCGTCAATCTTCTCAAAGATCATGCCAAGGCGCCCAAACAATCTAGCAACCTTATTAAAGGAACCATTATGATCGGCCCGCCGGGCTGCGGAAAAACATACTTAGCCAAAGCAATTGCCACAGAATGCGGCCTTCCACTAATTTCTGCTGTCGGCAGTGATTTCGTCGCAATGTTTATGGGGCAAGGTGCCGCACGCATGAAATCCCTTTTTAAACAAGCGCGAGAAATGGCCCGTATTCACAACGGCTGTATTATTTTTATCGACGAGATTGATGCCTTTGCTCGGGAACGCGCATCAAAAGACAATCATCCAGCTCTTTCCAGCGCCGATCTTTCACATAATGCAACAATCAACCAATTCCTAACCGAAATGGACGGCCTACGAAAAGGGACAAATAATGTCGTGATCTTGGCCGCGACTAATATCCCAGAAGAAGAACTTGATCCGGCCATTATGCGTTCAGGGCGTTTTGACCGTAAAATCCGTGTTGAAAAACCTAATGCAAAAGAACGCGCAATTATCCTTCAATATTATTTATCAAAAACTAAAGCGCAAGCTGATATCGATGTTAATGTTTTTGCTGAAAAATGCAAGTGGTTCTCTCCTTCGGACATCCAAAATCTCGTGCGAGAAGCAGATATTATTGCATTAAGATACAAGCACGCAGCAATCACCCCTGATGACCTCAAAGAATCTTTGGATCGCATTATGATTTCTATCGAAAAAACAGGCGGCGAAAAAATTCTCAGTGAAAAAGTAAATGTTCACTGGAACGAAGTCGTTGGCATGGAAAACGCAAAAAAAGAAGCCGGAGAAGTTGTCGAACTTTTAAAAGACCGAAACAAGCTTAAAGCTGTCGGCGGAAGAATCGTTAAAGGTGTCATAATGTTCGGACCTCCAGGCTGTGGAAAAACATATTTGGCTAAAGCCATGGCGACAGAATGCGGTTTTCCTTTTATTTCCAAATCGGGAAGTGAATTTATTGAAATGTGGGTTGGAGTTGGCCCTAAACGCGTCCGCGATCTATTTAAGGAAGCACGCGCCTTAGCCCGCGCAGAAAATGGCTGCATTATTTTTATTGATGAAATTGATGCTATCGCTAAGCCACGATCCTTCGGTGAAGATAGTTTTGGCGAACCCAGCGAATACAATGCCACAATTAATCAACTCTTAACAGAAATGGATGGCTTGCGTCAATCCGAGAACAACATTATCCTTCTTGCTGCAACCAATGCACAAGAGTCAGCTTTAGACCAAGCATTGATGCGCCCAGGACGTTTTGACCGAAAAATTTATATCACTCTTCCAAATCTCAACGAACGCAAAGATCTTTTTAAATTTTACTTATCTCACATTCAAACAGATGATAGTTGCAACATCGATTTGCTCGCCAGCAAAACCTTATACTTTTCCCCTTCCCAGATAGATTCGATGGTTCGCGAAGCTGGAATATTTGCCTTAAGAGACAAACGAGAAATCATTACCTTTAAAGATCTTTCTAATGCTTATGACCGAATTGAATATGGCGACAAATCTAATATTTTAATGACTGAAAATGAAAAATTATGGACGGCATATCATGAAACTGGCCATGCAATCATCGGTTATTTACTACATCCTTCAAACGACGTAATCAAAGCCACAATTATTCCCCGCAAAGGTAGTCTAGGAATGGTTTCTTCGCGTCCTATCGAAGAACTCCACTCATCTAACAAAGAAAAGTTACTAGCTGATATCAAAGTAAGTATCGCAGCCTATGTTGCAGAAAAGATACAATTTAACTCAACTTCCAGCGGTGTTGGCGGTGGGCCTGGAAGTGATTTTCATCATGCTATGAAAATTGCATGGTTTATGGTCTGGAGTTTAGGCATGGGGAAATCCGGCCTCGTCGGTGACTTTCAAGCGCTGCGTCTTTCCAACGGCCTTTATAATGTTTCTGAAAACACAAAACAGATTCTTGAACATGATGTCCAAGAAATTCTTCAAACTTGCATGAAAGAAGTTGAAATAACTCTTCTAAAGCACAAAGATCTTTTGGATTATTTCGCAAAAGAATTATTACAAAAACAAGAATTAGAATATGACGAAATCCAAGCAATTTTTAAGCAATTTGGACTTCAATCCGCCTCTCATCCCCTTGAAAACAAAAACATTTAAACATTATTTCTTTTTACTACTCCTTGCCTGCATCACTTGTGGCTGCTTTAAAACTCCTGTGCTTGAGACGACCTCTCTCTCAAGCGCACACCAAAAATTTTTAAAAATTTGCTCCGACGAATACAAATATACCGTCAAAGTTATTCCCGTCGGGGAAACAGTTTGGATTTATGTCCCCAGCGAAGATTCTATTTTTGATATCAAAGCTACGCCAAAAAAACACCTGCCACCTGCAGCACCAAAAGAAAGCTGGTCAATTCAATTCTTAGAATCAGCGTACAAGGACAAAACACTTTCCGTTCATTACGATATGAATCTTACAAAAAAATACGATATCAATCCGGGCTACCAAAATAAATGGTCAGAAGAACAAAATAAAAAACAGCAAAATATCATGTCCGCAATAAGCCGTACTTATTTTGACGTCGGGAATGTACCTGGCGATATTACTTTTGAAGGCAGTATAAAAGACCAAACACATCACGATTTGGTTAAAGCTTATGTCAAAACTGACAAGCCACCTGAGTTTGTTGTCATAATCTACGCCGATATTAAGCGCGGAATTGCAATTAAGACAATCAGTTATTTTAACGATATGAAGCAAGCTTTATCTAGCCTACAAACCCTCCCGTATGAAGAATACGTCAAACGCTATGTCTCTGAAATTTATGGCGATGAGGATTTGATTGGCGACAAAACAGGCAGCCGATTAAAAACAGAAGAAATACACTTAGGAGATTTTTTGGCCAAGCAGATCGAGAACCGCATCAAATTCCAGTTTACCCAAAGCGGGTTTCCGCCGACGGGCGAAGTGCAAGATGAGATTTGGAATATTATCGCCCAGACCTGCCGACTCTATAACTTTAAAGATTTTGAAAAAATCAAATTGACTGACCTGCAAACCGAAAAAGAATCTACTTTCGACAAAAGCCAGCTCTAACCTTTAAGCTAGAACTCAACTGCCACTCTCATACCAAATATCGTTGAATTATTTTTAGGTTCTTGAAAACTAGGACTGGCAGGGGGACTGGTAGGGGCTCCTGCGTAATATACTGTCTGCGTGTCAGAATTTCCGATATTCCAATAATCAACATACGGCTCGAAAATATAATTTTTGTCTTCCATTGCTTTTCGTATCTTTATAGAAGCTTTCAGGCCATAGCCTTTACTCTGGTCATTGGTCAAATCCGAAAACAAAGGATCCAGATCGCTTAAAAACGTATCCTGCCACCCGCGCCAAAAGATATCATATTCTGCTGCGATGCCCGCTGACCAACCTTTTGACAATGGAGTATTGGTTTCAAACCCAACAGGACTATACAAATAATTGGAACGTCGTCTGTACCCGGCATTATCTTTTGAAAGATCATCCGAAAAATACCGGTATCCAAGCCCCGTAAACGGCGTTAACGTCGTGTCTGAGAATATCGAAAAATCATATCCGGCTACCCCGCGAATTTCGCCTGAAAAGTCTTTAACGTTCTTAATCTCATAATGATTCCCATCATAAAGCACTCCATCATATTTAATCCGGCCAAAAATAATCCGTCCGTCTAATTTAAACATCCCTCTGGGAAAACGTTCAATAATAAAATTCCCATGGTGCACAAACGAGCTATTCATCCCGCTTAAAAAACCCGTCTCTTTCATCAAATCTTCTTTATAGCGGTAATACTCCGTTTCAATACCCAGCGTCACCATGTGGGTATTTTGTTCCAAAGCGTCAGCCGCCTTGGATAAAAACAATACCATCCCAAACAAAAAAACAAACGAGCGTAAAAAAGAATATTGCCTCATGCATGCCTCCCTTAAGAATTAATCCATCGACTTGAAGAACAATAAGAGCCTACGGCTGGTTTCCTTTATATCACGACGGGAAAAATATGGCAAGAACGATGTCCTACCGCAGACTTTGGCGCGGCCAAAATTTAGCGAAAAGAATGCCCATCCCCGCAATGCTAAATAAATTAATTACCAACCCTAAAACAAACCCTTTAGGAACAAAAACCATTCTGATCTGGTGTTGCCCAGAGGGAACTTTGACACCATTAAATAAATAATACGCCGGAAAAACAGCGGCATTTTTTCCGTCCATTTTAACACGCCATCCAGGGCTATAGCTTTCGGGAATTATCGCATAAAACGGCTCTCTCGAAAAAGACTCAAATGAAATATTGTCCGCGCTTGGCCTTTGAAAATTCCTGATTTCCGGATCAGAAAAACAGACAAACTCTTTATCTTCAATGTTTAACAAACGGGCATCCTCCCTAGCAACAAAAACGGTATCTGCCCTTGGCACATTAAACTTTTCGACCAAATCAAAAAAATCGACAACTTTTAACTGACGGGCGACATGCAGCAAAGCAGCGGGCTGTTGACGTTCATAAACATCATAGACATCACCAAAAACAGTTTTTGCAAAACCCGGCCAATCAAGCGTCTGGGCTTTGGGGACCAAAGTAAAATCTGCAGGGAAATACGTTGTTAAAGCCGCCGGGGTTGGGTTGCCAAAAGCGCCAAACTTTGTGAGTTTTCCGCTAAACGCAGTCGTACGCCAATCATTTTGTCCCTGACTGACGTAGTAAAACATAAACCTCGTCAAACGCCGCGGCGCGGCACCCAAAAAACCAGACGTCCCATGCACGCCATAAAGCAAATTATAATTATGCATAACCCAATCCGGACCATCTTGCCACGGCAGCAAATATTTCCCTTTTGCTTTTGTATAATAAACTTGCTCTGGACTATCGATCTGATACAACTGTGGATTACTGCGCTGGCCTTTGTCGTACCACTTAAAACAATCTAACATCATCATAAAACTCGTCGACAAAAGCACAACCGCCACAATAAACTGAAAAACTTTTTGTTTAGGCCTTAATGCAAAAAACAAAACAAAAATCATGGCCTTAACCAAAACATTACAAGCATTCTTCTGTGTTTCAGGAACAAAATAATGAAATACTGCCGCGGATTTTAACCATTCGAGAGAATTTTGACTCAAAGCAAAAAATAACGGCAACGCTGCGGCAACAACGGCTAAACATAAAATAATCCAAGCTAAGGTATCTAAAAACACAAATTTTGTCTTTTGGGTCAAAGATAAACCGTCATCATTTAAAATCAAGCAAACAGTCAAAATCATGGCAAAATCAAAGGTAAAAAGAGCATATTTAAAAGTAAAATACGTCAGCATCGAAAATGCCTTAGTAAAAAAAGGAAAAATCTTCGTCAGCAAAAAAGCAAAGCCTGGAAAACAAAAATAAATCGCCAAAGTAATCCACAACAGATAAAGAAAAATCCTGTTGGGTGTCTTTTCAAAAATCCGGCCAAAATACTTAACCGCCAAAGCAAGGCTCATAAGTGCTAGAACAACAAAGGCTTTTGAACGGATAGGACCTGCGTTAATCAGGCCAATCCAGAAAATATTTAAAAAACCTAGATCCTGTTTAGAATAAAACAAATTAAAATTATTAATCGGATAATATCCAGCCTGACGCGCAGACTCATATTTGAAATAATAAAAAGAGGGCAACATCTGAACCGCGCAAAGCCCCACAGATGCAACAACCAAAATAATCAAAGCTATGAGGCCAGTTTTTAAAATAGCGCCATTTTTTTGTTTTAACCAAAAACTGCAGATAAAAACCATAAAAAACATCGCCCACCAAACCAACATTTGCGGAGTTTGGGTCGAGCCTTGCCCCAAAAATTGCAAAGCCAGTAAAGCCCCGACTCCAGCGGCAGCCAGATAGACATGCCGGCGTAAAAGTTTTATCGCAACCAGCGCCATTGCCGGGAAAAGCCCACAGGCATAAAGCAAGTACGGCGATGCGGCCAGTGAAAAAGTTTTTGACAACAGCAAGCCCATATAAGCCATACCGCCAAAGAAAGCAATGTACCATTTAGTTTTAAACTCGTCCCACAAAAGAACGGACATAAAGAAAAACCCCATCACATAAGGCTCTATCAATTTAAAAAGGTAAAATTGATCGTCGTTGAGAACTAAAGAAAAAACATTGGTAGGATTAAAAACCGGGTACCATCCCGTCGTAAACATACTGACCCCGCCGGCAAGACTGCGGCTCCAAAACTCAATATCAAAATTCCGCCAGTGGTTGGCAATATCGATGATCGCCCCCCAGTAACAATCGCTTAATTCATTTAAAGGGTACCCGTAAGGCGGAGCATCACACCGATGATAAATGTTAAGCCCAAGAATAACTGCAACAATAAATGAAATAAGATATTTCGATACTCTTAGGCTGTCGGCAAGAAAAATTTTAAAAAAATGAGACATGAAATTTTTTCGTAGATTCCAAAATGCGACATCAACAAGAACTTTTATTTCATTCTACCAAATGGACATCAGTATTTTTCATTTGTTTCAAAAATTATCCTCCATCCGACATTCTTGCTTTACTCCTAGCGTAATCTTGCCGTCAGTAAATTAATATGTTACCCTTCTACTGTTAAAGAAACGCATGCTAATTACTCAAAATTAATCACAACCAACTTCTAAAATGATGAAAAAAACCAACCTGTTTCGCAAAGTTATCAGCTCAACTATTATCGGAGTTTTTACGCTCAGTATGATTGCTGGCCCGACGACACCAGCGTGGACGCAATATGTCTCGACTCTCCCCAAACCCGGAGAAATGGTCCTGCTAAGCCCCAAATTTGACCCGGCAGTTCTGAAAGGCTTGACCATTCACCCCGAGAATCCTCTACTATTTGATTTTCTTGTTAACCGCGGAGAGACCGACTTATCTAGAGAAGATTTCAAGCAGGAAACCCAGAAACTGATCAAATATTTTTTGGCCGCGATGACGATTCCCGAAAATGAGTCGTGGGTCAACCTTTCTCCCTCGGAAAGCGACCGGATTATTCCGGACTTGCTCGCTTCAACCGAAATGGGCAAACAAATGCTCGAGCAGGATTATCTGCTCAAACAACTTGCCTCGTCTCTGACAAATCCCGAAAAAGAACTCGGCAAAAAATTCTGGGACACGGTTTATAAACGGGCATTTGACCTTTATAAAACCACAGAAATTCCGGTCAATACCTTTAATAAAGTCTGGATTATGCCGCAAAAAGCGGTCATTTTAGAACAAGATGGCTATGCATTTATCGGATCCAGCCGCCTAAAAGTGATGATGGCAGAGGATTATGAAAAGAACTTAACTCCCCCCAACCCCCTCTTTAAAAAAGAGGGGGAGATAGCAACCCCCTCTTTAAATAAACAAAATAACAGAGTCGGCGCTCCAGCAACCCCCTCTTTAGATAAAGAGGGGGAAGGGGGAGTTCTGATAAGCAATATCTCGTCTAAAATTTTTCGGGAAACGATCTTGCCGGAGATTGAAAAAGAAGTCAATGAAGGCAAGAATTTTGCGCCGGTGCGCCAAATTTATAACTCGGTCATTCTCGCCGCGTGGTACAAAAAGAATCTCAAGGAAACACTCTTGGGAAAAGTCTATGCGGACAAAGGCAAAATCAAAGGTGTGGATATTCCCGAAAAAGACGTCAAACAAAAAGTCTATGACCAATACTTGGACGCTTTTCGCCGCGGAGTTTATAACCTCGTTAAGGAAGATTACGATCTAGCTTCGCAGGATACGTTGCCCAGAAAATATTTCTCCGGCGGGGTTAAATTTGGTGAAGCTGCCAGCAGCGCGCTTGAAACGATCCGTTTAGACATGAATAGACTTTCCCGCGAACAAATAGCTACGATTTCAACCTTCATTGAAGAACTTCTTGCAAAAAAAAGAAAAACCGGCAAAACACCCAAAGACCGCGATGCATTGCGGGACACATTGTATAAAATATTAAATGGAGAAAGCAACTCTATTGCTAGAGCTCTCGCCGATGCGATTACTGACGGTAACAATCTTACTCAAGTAAAGGGATTATTTGGAGAAAACTTAGGCGAAAGCACAGTCGTCTCAAATGCGGCTGATTTTATTTTCTTAGCCCAGACTCCTGAAAAAGTCATCGGAAGAATTAATGACGCCATTAAAGCTTTCTCGGATCTGCTGCGTGAAGACGGCACACGATCATACAGTTATTCGTTAATTTTTGAAGAATTTCGTAAAAACGGAGAGCTGAACAAACTTGCGCGCGAATTGGCGGCTTTGCCGGCCAACCACAAAATATACGGGACCGACATAACAAGAGAAACTGTTTTAAAGCCAGCGTCAGCGATGACTCAACAGGCACTGCAAATTATTAAAGACATCCTAGTGTCTCGCTCGAATGGAACGTTTCCAAAGCCAACAGAAAAATATTTAGTGCTTCTCGAAACATCCGCTAAAAACGGAAATACCCGAAGAGGTTCGCCTGAACAATGGCCCGGCAGCATTACCGAAATGTCATGGAATAGTGCCGGAGAAAAGAATGGTTCTCTGACCCGCTTTTGGGATCCAGAAAGCAATACAAGTTTTATAGTTTTTCAACCGATAAAAGGTGAAACTCAAGAGCACATCATCGCGGGCAATATTACGACCAATCCTTTTTTGCTCGCTTCCTTTGACGGTGATGCTCAAAAACTTTTAAAATGGCTGGATGAAAAGGTCGCCGAAAGTACTGATTTGCTCAATGGTCAAAAAGGACTTTATAGTACGATCTTAGCTGCCGCATGGCAATCGGTTAAAGAATTCAGCCGTTACGAAACAGATCCCGTCATTAACCGATTAATCATCCAAATCAAAGCGCTTGATTCTGCTGCAGGTAAAGAACTTACCAAGCAAATGGCGCAAGCGCAAACTCCTCAAGAAAGACAAAAAATCCTTAATGAAGCACTCTCGAAAATCATGCTAAAGATTTCTCGTGATAAGGTTACTGATTCTACGAAAATTTTCGAAACACTATTGCAACTGACGACCAACATCATTGATTTAAAAGAAAAACCCGATGGGAATATCCAAATTACTTATGATGCGGCTACCGATACAAGCACAATTAACAACGTTATTGCTAACGGCGATTGGAGAAACACCACACTTTTTGATACTATTGCTACTTCCGCGGAAATTTTATCTCGCTTAGCAAATGTCGCTAAAAATACGGCCCTAACACCGCAACAGCAAGCCAACCTTTTTCAAACCTTGACGAAAGCAGCAACTCTTGAAGAGAAGAACTTCCGATTAAACACTAATAAACGCTATGATCCGATAGTTGAAATGATTTTAGCAGAAGCGCTTGCGATCGAACCCACAAAAACAGCTCAATGGATTGTTCGTGCAGCAAACAATACACCCAGAGAAAGAAAGGAAAGCTTTGCGAATCTTCTTTCAACCATAGTGTCTAATACCAACGCTGACAATTTCTTAACAGAAACGGCCAAACTGCTAAATTTAAATTTGCAGCCGCTTGCTACCATTGCCGCTTCAAGCACGATCATTCCACGCATGGATGGAACCATCGCAATCAGTAATCAGGACGGAACATCTATAATTACGATCATCCCTTCCGTATCGCAAAGCTTTCCTGAAATTACAAAAACTTTTAAAACTGACGTTGATGCTCGTTTAATTCCCGAATCGCTAAGGGCAGAAGATTTTAGACGTCTTGTTTTAATCGCCGTAGATAATACGCTTTCCGACGAAGATCAAGGGGCGCTTTTAAAAATCCTGTTAACCGTCCATAATATCCCTGAAAACGAATTTGCAGAAAAATACAGCGCGCGGGTTAACGAAATTCTGGCTGCACTGGGTTTTGTTATCTACGACAAAACACTAACCAGCGAAGCTGAAGTCAAAGAAGCATTTGTTAAAATTGTCGAAAACCAATTACCGGCAAATTTGGATAAGCTCATAGAAATCGAAAGACTTTTGAACATAAATAGTATCTCCTTGGAAAAAATCGGCGGGACAATAACGATTTTCTACAATACTCGAACTGATGAAAGTTCATTTACCGTCGAAACAACAAATTTTGGGGGTCAACAAAAAACATCTTCGCTCTACAAACTCAAAGGAGACTGGAGAAACAGCGATTATTCGTTAGCCTCTTTTACTACTGCCGCAGGCTTTAATATGTATATCGGAATTGTTGCCGCGCAAGCAAAGACGTTAACATCCCGTCAACAATATGACCTGTTACAAATCCTTAATAAAGCCGGGTATATTACCAACAGCGCCTTTGAACCGGGAGAAAACAGCTCGTATGTTACGGCCATATTAAACCAAATCGACCAAAAAGCTCCAGATGCCATGACTATCCTGGCTTTGATGAAAAACGAATCGAATACACAAACATTGCGCCAGTTATTTTCTGAACTGCTGCCAGCTCTGCTTACTGAAAACCCAACGACATTCAAAGCCGTTGGCGATGCTCTGGGAATTTCTGTCGCAAGTGCAGGCGTCACGAATACCAACGTCGGTGGTATCGATTTTAATCCGGAGCTTTTGGACTTGCAAATTAAACGCGACGGCCGCGGTGTGCCGCTTCCCTTACCGATGCAAAACATTGATCAGATTAATATCGAAGGATTGTATCCGGTTATTCTCAACATCCAGCCAGCGACGATCAAAAACCTGCCCTTTTTATCGGAAATACAGTCCCAGCCGCCTCAAGAAAAATTGTCTTTGGCCAAATAACCTCCAATAAATGCCCACATCTATTAGGGTCGCGGCAAAACAAACAACGGCAAAGACGCCGCATTTTTTCCATCGATACGCAAATCAATAGAATACTCACCGAACTTTTCAAGTTTTAATCCATGAATATTAAGAATCAAGTTAGCCGAACCGCTACGCTGGTTATCGGGAAAGTTGACCTGTATTGTCCCACTAGCCGGCGCAATGATGTGTTTTCCGTCTACATCCACAAAATTAACAGTGATCCTATGTTCGCCGCGCTCGGAGATGCTAAACCTGACACGCAAAACAATCGCGCACTGCGGATGCACTCCGGGAATTTGGGGCATCCAAATTGTATCAAAAGCGCCTAGGACATTTAATTTTCCCGTATCATTAGTAGCCGCGTCACAAAGCGAAAAAACTTCGATATTCATAGTCCCTCTTTTTTAAGGTTTCCACTCAACGGCCAATCCGCGCATAAGCAGCTGGTAATTTAACAGTTTCCCCCGCCCGGCAACGTCAGAGACTTGTGATAAAGTATCGTCATAAAACACATCCACCAGGTAACGGTCGTACTTATCCGTCTTATACGTTTTAATAATCACAAAAGAACAGCGGGCAAGCTGATCTTCTACAAATCTTTTGGCCTGCTCGCCTTTGGCGGTGCTCAGTTCCGGGGCATCGATTCCTCGCAGACGCAGCGTCTGTTCAATATAAATGCCAAACCCGCAATCGACATTAACAATGCAAGTGTCCGCATCAATCACCCGGCTGACCATCGCTTTATACGTATAAATTTCTTTAACTGTTCTATCACTGATCCGCAAAGAATATTTGCCCTCAGGACTCTTAACGCAATTAACCACCCACGTATTATCAATAATGCCTTGGCCGGCCGGCGGCAAAATGCGAATATTAAAACCGCAATCGCACAAAAACCCACTTTCGCTGTCGGCATGATAACTGACCTTAATAATCCGATAGGTATACAATACTCCCCGATTAACAACCGGTTGACCAAGCACCATTGGCTTATATGCAAGCTGAGCCTCAACAAGCAAAGCTTTCAAATCAGCGGTTTTAAGGTTTTCAGCCAAAATGCGCTTTGTCCAGCGATCGCGCTCCTCGCGGGAGGAAACAGTAAGCAAAAAACAGTAATGCGACCAGCTAATAGCAACCGCCAAATCAAGCTTGGGATATTCGCGAGCAAATTGCACGCATTGCTGCAGTGTCCAAACGTGAAGACCGACGCCCTCGGCAAGAAATTCATAAGAAACAGCCTGACCGTTTAAAGCGCTCTGGGCAAGCATGATCCGCCCTATGTTCCAATACGTCGTTACTTTTTGCGTTTGCGCGTAACGCGAAATTTTCTCAAGCCCTTGCTTTAGCTCCAACTGCAAGGCCTTTAAAAGCTACAGATAACTTAAAGCAATCGGAACTTTCATAAAAAAATTATTTGCGCAAAGACGAGGAGCCATCAACACCGGGCTTCTCTAAGACACTCACACGGCGGCCTTTGATTTTTAAACGATTATCGGCAAAAAGTGCCACAGCCTGCGGATACATTCTATGTTCAACGCGGTGAATCTTCTCTTCGAGCATTTCCAACGTGTCTTCTTCGTTGATCCTAACCGTATCCTGCATAATGATCGGACCATTGTCCATTTTTTCATTAACAAAATGCACCGTAACACCAGTCTGTTTAACACCATAGGTAAAAGCGTCCTTGATCCCATAAGCACCTTTAAAAGAAGGCAACAGCGATGGATGGACATTAATAATTTTGTTGGGAAATTGCTTGATAAAATACGGGGTCAAAAGCCGCATATACCCGGCCAACACAACAAAGTCGATCGCATATTCTTTAAGCGCGATAACAATATCGCGGTCAACGCTTTGGCGATTCGTGTAATTGTTCGGGTCAAAAATCAAGGTTTTAATTCCGGCGCTCTCAGCACGTTTAAGACCCAGAGCTTTTCCATTACTGGAGATAACCAAAACCAACTGCGCGTTGATTTCGCCTTTTTTGTGGCTGTCGATAATAGCTTGCAAATTCGTCCCATTACCAGAAATAAAAACCGCAAATTTTTGCATAGCAAACTCCCCTAAAATAAATTATGAATTTTATATCAAGTATTCATCTTGTCGGTCAAAAAAGCAAGGTCGCCGCCGTGACGATAACGGACCATCCCAGCAATCCCGACAACCGTAAAAAGCACTCCCACCGAAACCAAAATCCAAAACGGATCAAGCCGTTCAGCCAACCAAGAGCTCACGAGCATCGAGGCCAAAAAAGCAAAATGGATAACGATCTCAAGACTGCTAAAAACCTTTCCACGCATCGCCTCGTCGCTGGCAACATGAACAATGGTATTTGAAGCAATAAAAATCGGGCCTATCACAACCCCTAAGAAAAATGCCAACCCGGCCGCCAAGGGAATACTAGCAAATTTGACAACCATAACTGCAAAAATTACGACCATGACGCCACCGGCAATCAGACTCAAGAAAATCATCCGAGACCAAAGGACTTTTTTGCCCCAGCGCCCGTAAAGAAGCGCGCCAATAAAAAGTCCAGCACCCAAACAAACCGCCAAAACGCCCAAATCGCGCGTAACCGTATTAAATGCCTTTTGAATAAAAACAATTATGACCACATAAATAGCACCCGCGGCGGAAAGAAGAATAAAAAACATATTCATCACAAAACGGATCTGCCGCTGGCTAAATAAATATTGCAAACCTTCCTTAATCTCGGAAAAAAAAGATTTTTCAATCGCAAGAATCTCTTTTCCTTTATCGATCATGTTCTTTTTGCTTAAGTTGATCTTATACTTTGCGCGCATGGACATGATCAAGGCCGCAGAAAAAAAATACGTCGCGGCATCCCCAATAAACCCCGCCTTGACTCCCACCTTATCGACGAGAAAACCGCCCAAAGCGCAGCCTAAAACAAAAGCCAGCATCCCCGTTGTCGTTAATAAAGAATTGGCTATAAGAATATTTTCGGAAGCAACCAGCTGCGGGACAATAGACATTTTTGCCGGCACGTAAAAACGGCTAAAACAAAAAATCAAAAAAACAACAATATATATCTCGACAATCGTTTGCTTATAGAGCAGCACAAAAGGAATGACTAAAACCAGCAAACCGCGTACCAAATCACAGATAAAAAGTGTTTTGCGCTTGTCCCAACGGTCTACGTAAACGCCGGCAATCGGCCCAACGAGAAAAACCGGAATAATTGTAAACGATAAAAGCTTAGCTAAGCTATAAGCTGATCCCGGATCCCGTTGGGTAATCAGGCCAATTAAGGCCATCTGGTTTAAACGGTCACCAAACTGGGAAATCAACTGCGCCCACCACAAACGCATAAAATGCTTATTTTTTTTATCGAAGATAAACTGCAACATGGGACTTTACGGTTTTTCGGCGCGGCGTGCCATGTCTGCCAAGTGAGAAGCCGAAAGACGGTCAAGTTCGTCGGGGCCGGACTTTAAGGACAACACACGTTGATAAAGACTGATCGCTTTTTCGCGCTCACCTAACATTTGATAGGTCGATGCCAAGTTAAATAACGATTCCTTAAGATTACCGTCCAAAGCAATCGCTTTTTCATAATAAACAGCCGCTTCTTTTGGATTGTCCAATTTTGAATAAATCACGCCCAAACTATGATAGAGCCGGGCATTATTAGGATACAAACGCGCCAAGCGATCATAATGAGAAATTAAAAACAACAATGTCGATTTAACATTTCCGTCGAGCAAATTCTGTAGGTTGCCGGGATCTTTGACTTTGTCATACTCGCGCAAGCCTTCCCAAAATTTGCCCTGATCACAAAGGGATTTTCCTAAACCGATGCGGGCGCGATTATTTAAAGGTTCGACAAGAAGGACTTTTCTGAAATTTTCTTCGGCCAAATCAAAACGATTGCGTTTGGCATACGACAAGGCCAGCGAACTGCGGATGCGGGTATTCGATGGATTGATCTTAAGCGTACGCTCAAACATCGCAATTTCATTGCTTGAATAAATATTGTATTGAATCGTCATAAGAATAAGAAAAAGCGAAAATCCGATCACGCCAAAACGCACCATAAAAACTGAAACACTTTTTTGAGAAAGACTCAACTTCTTACAATACTCAAAAGCCATTAGAACAAGCAGAAAAAAACCAACACTCGGCGTATAAAGAAAATGCTCGGCGGTCGAAATATAGCCGGGCTGAACCCCAACCGTCGTAACCAGCTGGGAAACCGGCAAAAGTTCAATAAAAAACCAGCTGATACAAAACGCCTGCAGACTACTGATATTTTTTCGCTTAATCCACGCTACTGCTGCCAAGAAACCAAAAAACAATACCGTCACGATAAGTTTAGTATCCAAAAAGCTGACAAAAATAGGCTGGGAACGATCAAAATAAAGATCAACCGGATAAACAAATAACCGCAAATCAATCATGACGCTGTGTAAAAACGAAAGAAAACCCAACGACATTTCGCCGGCCGAGCGCCACGGAAAAGTTTTGGTAATCCCTAAAGTATGCCGAATCCATAAATAAACAGCCACGACCAAAGCATACGGGAAAAAAGTTGTGAATAACTTTGGAATCGTAAAGCTTTCTTTGCGTTTCATAAAAAACAGATAGCTTAAAAACACTAGCGGTAAAACACCGGCGGACTCTTTACACAAAAGCGCCAAGGCAAATGCAATCAAAGAAAAATAAGGAAAGGATTTTTTTTGCCGCGTGTTAATAAAGAAATAAAACGAGGCCAAACAATAAAAAGCGCACAAAAGTATCGCCCGGCCGGGGATATTGGAAACAGCTTCCCACTGGATCGGGTGCAAAGCAAATACAAAAGCTGTGCCCAAGGCGATTTCCAAACGAGCAGACAAAGACAACACGATCGCAAAAACCCAAAAAGCATTAAAAATATGCAAAAAAATATTGTCGATATAATAGGGAAACGGATTGAGCTTAAAGAAATAATACTCTTTCATAAAGCTGACGGTCACAAGCGGCCGGTAATAAGACTCATCACCAAAAAACGCGCTGGTCATAACTTTGGGGAGATTACGAAAACTGCGGATATTTTCGTTACGGACAATCGAGTAATCATCATCCATCGTTTTAAACGATCCATTAACGCTAAAAGAATAAACAAAAAACGTGGTCACTGCCAGAAGAAGCAAACCGATGATTATTTTGCGTTTTTCGATCATTTTTTATTTTCTGCCTTTTGTAAATGTTTTGCGACTGCAATCAAACCCAAATCGCCCCCGAATTTTTTTTGGGCCTCGGATAAAACCGCGCGCGCCTCGCTTAAGTTTTGATTCTCGACATTAATATGAACAATATAGACATACGCGAGCACTGACTGCGGATTAAGAGCCGATGCGTGTTTCGCATAACTTAATGCCGTCGGATAATCCTTTTTGGAAATATACCTTTTTGAAAGATCCAAATAAACTTCGGCAAACCCCGGGGAAAGCTTGACGGCTTTCATTAAATACCCAATCGCAACGTCGGGGTCCACGCTGGCCAACCCAAGAAGATGATAGGTCAGAAATTTTTCTTTGTCACTCGAAATAAACGGATTATTAAGATCAACTGTAAGGTGCTGTTTAAGATATTGAACCGCCTGCAAATAATTGCCGGCCAGATAGCTGTCAAGACCTAAAATCCAGTAAGGCCGCGAGCTGTTGGGATAACGACGAATCATTTCACGGCAAGCAACAAAATTATTTTTAAAGAAAGTATTGTTGGCTACGGTCAGCGCAATCAAAAGGCCGATCAAAGCACTTTGAAACAAAAAACTGATATTAAGCACAAAGTTTTTTTGATCTATCCGATTTGCAACAAATTCAATCAATACCGCAGCAAACAAAAACAACCCGATTGACGGCAAGTACAAAAAACGAAACGCGATCGGGTTAAGCAAAGGAAAAATCCCACTTGTCGGTAAGTAATTGACAAAGAACCACACCAATCCGAAGGTTACGATTTTATTTCGACGATAAAAATAAAAGCCGATCCCGACGAGAAAAAGAACAACGTAAAGCGGCAAAAAAATGTCCAAAAAATTAAGCGGAAAAACAGGCGGAGCGTATAAAGGCGGGAGAACCGAGACTTCCCACGGAAAAAGAAAAGCAAAAATGTATTGCGCAAATATTTTAAGCATCAAAACAACTTGCGCTAACCCCTTAAGCGCCAAAGGAGCTGGCTGTAAATAAAACGCATTTGGAATCCGGACAAAATAAACATACAGATAAAAAACGCTGATGGCGGCTAACATCAAAAACAAAAATTTTCTCTCACCCAACGCTTGACGGATACCTTTGCCGGCAAGAAAAAAATGCTCAATAAGCACAATCACGAAAGGAAAAGTCAGGGCCGTCTCTTTGGAGAACAAAGCAAAAAAATAACTCGCCGCCGTTACAAAAAACCATTTCCATTTTTTAGGAGCCGCAGAGTACCGCAGATATGCCAAAATCGCTGACAAAGTAAAAATAGCCATCAAGATGTCCGAACGATACCCACTGGCATTGACGACTTCCGACTGTATCGGATGAACCGCAAAAAGGCTCGCTGTCAAAAAAGCAATTTTAGAATTTCCAGAAATACGTAAAATCAAGTAAAAAACCAAAACGCTCGCCAAAAAATGCAGGAGCATATTATTAAAATGATGGCCAAGAGGATTTTCTTTCCACAACGCAAAATCAAAGAAAAACGTCGCAGCAACGACGGGACGATACGAAATGCACCCCGAAAAAAATTCCACTTTGCGGGAAGCTTCAAAATGTGATGGGTCCATTACCAGAGCGCGGGAGAAAATCTTTGGAAAACTGTTAAGATTTTTATAAAATTGATTGTTGGCAAAAAGAGCTTTATCGTCGCCGATAAAATCATTTTGCAAACAATTGTGAAAAGCGACACTGACGAATAAAGCTAACAGCAGGACAAAAAACCGGTTAGTTTGGGGGATTTGCACAAAGGAAGAATTTTTCAAAGTTAAAAAAACCGCAAAATCTCAGTGTAATAAGTTACTAATAACAAGCTGGCGGTCAGGATTGAACTGACGGCCTGCGCATTACGAATGCGCTGCTCTACCAGCTGAGCTACGCCAGCACACGTTTTTGATTCAAAAAAATGGTGCCGAGACCCGGAATTGAACCGGGGACGCACGGCTTTTCAGGCCGTCGCTCTACCGACTGAGCTATCTCGGCACAATTCTTAAAAATACAAGAACGTAATTCTAATCAACTGCCCGCTGAATGTCAACTTCGAATTTGTGATAAAAACTTAACGAGAGAATACAAAAAACTACGGCCTCGCTTTTTGGACAATTTTCGTGTAAATATCTTGGGCAACTTTGATTTTAGGCATCATTCCCCTTCGGGCTTTAACGCGAAGCTTGACACTGTCGGCAACAGGCTCTACCAATACAACGGTAATATGGACACCCTGAACCTTGGCAATAAGCACTCCAGAAATTTCATTCTTCTCCTCGATGACACCCATAATCGAAATCGTGTCCACCGCTGCCTGCCAAAGGTCCTCCAAGCTATCGCCGTTAACCATTCCCTCGACGGTATCCGGACTGATCGCATATCCGCCTAATGCCCCCACGCCACCAATGACCAAATAAAAACAACCGCTTGCACTTAAAACCAACGCCGCTAAGATCAGAGAAAAAAAACTTTTTCTTAGCAAAAACTTATCCATCCCTTAACCTCCCGTCAAGGCTGTGGCAAAATTGACCTACCCCTTGCAAGGCTTGCGGCCGTGATTAGCTTTCTTAGATCGCCAATTTAATTTACCGACTTTACTTTTACGTCCCATTTGCAAATCCTCCTTAATAATTTTAGGTACCATCGTACTACGGGCCTTATAAAAATCAAAGCAAAAACTTTTTGACCGCAAAAACATTGCGCACAACAGCCAACGGTTTTAACGCAGCTAATTCTGCGATACTGCTGGACCCGGTTGCCACCGCAATCGTTTTAATACGCGCACGTTGCCCTGTCAAAACATCGATCCCCATATCCCCGACATACAACGCCTCTGAGGCGACCAGTCCCGTTCTCTTTAAAATCACTTTAAGAATATCCGGCGATGGCTTTGGCCGCGGCACCTTGTCCCCGCAGAGGACTTCGTCAAAAAAAGAGCGTATCTTTAAATAACGCAAGACAATCAGCGAAAACCTCGTTGGACGGTTGCTAGCTACCGCGGTCTTAAATCCATTTTTCTTAAGGTACCTCAAAATTTTAAGCGCCCCAGGCAAAAGTTTGGTGTCCTGGCACAACGCCGCCGCGTGATGATGCCGATAAACCTTAAGGGCCTGATCGACGTTTTTGTCGCCGATAAACGAGCGTAAAAGATGCCGATCACCCCAGCCGACCGTCCGCTTGATTAATTGATGGGTAATCGGCTTAAAGCCGAATTTCGCAACCGTAAAATTGAGACTGCGATAGACTGCCGAGTAAGCATTGATGAGCGTTCCGTCCAAATCAAAAATAACGATCTTATACATATTTCAAAAACGTTTTTAGATTTTTCATTACAGGACTTTTAATGTGAAGGAATCTTACAAACCCAAGGGCTCCGGAAGAAACGGTCCAAATTATCCCCTTTACTCAAATTTCCAATTAACATTTGTCGTATTCACTCGACAACTATCACTTATACAGCTAAAAGTAGAATAACTACACACTGCATCTCCGGTCCGCCACGCAGCTGATCCAGGGAAAAGAACGTAACACACAAACCCGTCCCGACTATCTACTCGCCACTGCCCCGGATCATACCAAGAAGCTGATTTCCCAAGGACAGGATTACATACCTTTACTCGTAGATGCATCCCCGCATAAACTATTGAACGGTCACAACGCCTCTCGATAGAACCATCGGGACAGTCTGCACATCCACTTCCAGCAATAACACAGCTCCCACAATCTCCCGAGCAAGTGCTACAGCTTTCTCCATTATTACAAATTCCATCCCCGCAATAAGGCGCACGAACACACGTTCCGCCACTGGAAAAATACCCGCTATTACACGTCGCCCGGCACTTTGTGCCGTCGCAAGTACCATAAGTCCACGCAGTAT
>CAYNSM010000002.1:58369-73900 GCA_964400065.1 uncultured Planctomycetales bacterium | reverse complement strand
CCGCTTGATAAGTTTTTTCTTTGTCGTCGGCAATCGGCGCAAAAATATTTTTGACCTCATCTGTTACCGTCGCCCCACAGAGAGTACAAAATTTAAGCAAAGCGTTAAAGTCTGTAATAGGAAGGATTCCCGGGATAATACGGGCGGCAACCCCGATTTTACGCAGGCGCTTAACATAATCGAAATAATCTTGGTTGTTAAAAAAAAGCTGGGTGATTACATAATCGGCGCCATTCTCGAATTTGAGTTTTAAGAATTGGGCGTCTTTCTCACGGTCAGGGCAAAGAACATGTCCTTCTGGAAAACCAGCCACCCCGACGCTAAAATGTCCTTCAAATGTCGAACGTATCGCCGCACAAAGTTCGCTTGAATATTTAAAATTTTCAGCTCCTGGCTGCCAGGTTGGGTTGTCCTTAGGCGGATCGCCGCGAAGCGCCAAGACATTGCATAGACCGCGGCGTTTGATTTCGGTTAGAATGTTTCGAATTTCTTCTTTGGTATGACAAACGCAGGTCAAATGCGCAACACCCGAAATATGGTGATGGGTTTGGATATGCTCAACGATATCAAAGGTCTTCTCGCGGCTTCCCCCTCCGGCGCCATAGGTACAGGAAATAAAATCCGGATTTAAAAGGGCCAGATCGGCGATGGTTTTGACAAGTTGCGCACTGGCGCTTTCTGTTTTTGGCGGAAAAAGCTCAAAAGAAAACGTGTGATGGCGCGATTTAAAGATTTCAGTAATTTTTTTCATAAGTCTAGGATTTTAAAATTGAATTATTATAACATAAGAGATTGATATATTTTTTTCTTAAAGTTTAATTTCTCTTGGGGCATTCTTATATTACAATGACTACCATATTATGCTTAAAAATATGATTGAACATTATGACCGTTTAGCATGGCAACGCGACGCGTATCGCCAGAAGAACCGGTATTACTACTCGCTGCTTTTTAAGGAATACCGGTATTTTGTTCCTCAGGGCAAGAAGGTTTTAGAGGTGGGATGTTCGACGGGAGATCTTTTATATGCTTTAAGCCCTTCGGTGGGCGTCGGCATTGATGTGAGCTTTGAGACCATTAAAATCGCTTGCGCGAAGTATCCCCAATTGCAGTTCTATCCGGGCACAATTAGTGATTTTAAAAGTGAGGAAAAATTTGATTATATTGTGCTCTCCGGCCTGTTAGGTGAGCTGGAGGATATTCAAAAGTTTTTTATTCATCTTAAGAAATTTTGTCATCCGCACACGCGTATTATCATTGAATATTATAGTATTCTTTGGCAGTATTTCTTGAAACTCGGCGAAAAGACTTATGCCAAAATTCCACAAAAAAATCAGAATTGGGTTACTTATCATGATGTTTGTAATTTTTTAGCTTTGGCCGGATATGAGCCGATCAAGGCGGAACGCTCGATTTTGTTCCCAAAAAATATTTGGGGCCTAAGTTATTTTTTAAATCGTTTTGTTGCTAAATTGCCTGTTTTTAATGCGCTGACGCTTAATCATTTTATTATCGCCCGGCCGATTTTTAATAGTTCCAAGGATTATGATGTTACGGTGCTTGTTCCCTGCCGCAATGAAAAGGGTAACATAGAGCAGGCGGTGACGCGTCTGCCGGATTTTGGACGCAGTGTTGAAATTATTTTTGTCGAGGGCGGATCTACCGACGGCACATATGAAGAAGTTGAGCGTGTTCAAAAAGCGTATTCAGGTAAAGATATTAAATTGTTCAAGCAAGCCGGTAAAGGCAAGGGTGATGCGGTGCGTGTCGGTTTTAGCAAAGCCAAGGGCGAAGTCTTGATGATTCTCGACGCTGATTTGACTGTAGCGCCTGAGGATATGCCAAAGTTTTATGAGGCGATCAAGGAAAACCGTGGAGAGTTTATCAATGGCTGCCGGTTGGTTTATCCGATGGAAAAAGAAGCGATGCGTTTTTTGAATCTTTTGGCCAATAAATTCTTTGGCATTTTTTTCTCTTGGCTTTTAGGACAGCGTTTCAAGGACACTCTTTGCGGAACAAAGGTTTTGTTTAAGTCGGATTATCAAGAAATTGTCGCTAATCGTTCGTATTTTGGTGACTTTGATCCGTTTGGTGATTTTGATTTGATTTTTGGCGCGATTAAATTAAATCTTAAAGTGATTGAACTGCCGATCCGCTATAAAGAACGCTTGTACGGAACGACGAATATACAGCGTTTTCGACAAGGGTTTATTCTTTTGCAAATGTGTGTTTTTGCGATGAAAAAGATCAAATTCCGTTAGGACAGATTTTTTTGCAGGTAAAGAGTGCTCGTTTATGAATAGCAAAACCTCTTTAGCGGTCAACGTAATGATGTTGGTCGTTGTTTTTATTCTTTTATTGTGTTTTGGTTTTCGCATTGCCAGCCAAAAACCGCTCTGGAACGATGAGATTTACAGCCAGCTGTCAAGTGTCGAGCAATTATCATGTAAAGAAATTCTTTGGGGGAAGGTCAGCGAGGGGAATGCAACTCCGCTTTTTTATTTGGGACAAAAATTTGTCTGCGTGGTTGCCGGGTATCATTCTCCTATTGAGTGGCGGGTCGGGACAGCGGGTTGGGGTTTTGACCGGCCGGTTGATCGATTGGTTTTGCGTATTGTTCCAGTTGTGACTACTGCGCTTGCAGGTGCTTTGATTTTTTATTATTTTCTGAATGTTTATTCGTTGCCAACAGCTTTTATTGCGCTTTTTTTGACTTTGTCGTCGGAAATGCTTTTAAATTATTTGGCAGAAGCTAGGCCCTATGCGTTGTGGATGTTTTTAACAACATTGCAAACATTGATTTTTTTACAGCTATGCAAGCATGACAAGCGAAAAAAAATATTAGTCTTTTTATTATCTGTGGTCCATGTTCTTTTATCGATGACCGTTGTTCTAAGTTTGCCGCAAATTATGCTTGTCAGTATTTTGTTGTGGTTTTATCGTGTTCGCCGATGGCAAGATGTTGTTTTCCTTTTGCTTTTACCGGCTGTTATTGTTTTTGCGTATTATGGGATTTCTCCCAAATATCCATTTGGGCTTATTTTTTCCGTTGATCAATATTTGCGGGCAAATATATCGCGTGACCGCTTTTATATTGCAGGGTTATTTGCTCTTGTTTTGATCGTTTATGGTGTTGAACAAAAATTTAGGTCGAAGAATTTTTTCGGCTCGGGAATTTTAGACGGTTTGCCGGCTTTTATTCTTTTTTGTGGATCTGTTGTTTGCGCTTGCGGGCTTTTGGCATTATTTAAAATTAGGCAAGCTCCTGTTATGCAATTTCCGGTGACAGAAAAATATTTTATTTTTTTAGTTATCGTGGGTATCATTGTCGTTACAATTTTTTCGGACACTCTGATCCGTTCGACAAAGCCGCGGTGGTTACAAATCGCATTTTTAATTGGACTTGCTGGTTTTCTGATTCCGAGAATGATCAAAGTTGCCGCTTTATTATTTGAAAAATATCCTAATTTAATTTTTTGAAATGGACATTCTTGATAAACAAAGTTTAAGGTTGTTATGGGGCAGGACAGTATTTGTCTTTTTGTTTGTTCTGGCCGTTGGATATTTTTTATCAACAAAAAAGCCGCTTGAAAACGACGAGCTTTTTACGCAGATTAGCTCGGTGGAGGGATTATCTTATCAGGGCATTTTGACGGCCAAAATACCTGAGGGCAATGTTAGCCCGCTTTTTTATTTTACACAGAAAGCATTTTTGGATGCATTGAGTTTTCGGCTGCCTTTTAGCTGGAAGGGCGAGTGGTTTGTTTATAATTTACCATCGCAAATAGCTTTACGTGTTCTTTCTAATGTGTTTATGTCTTTATCGGTGACGATTGTGTTTTATTTCTTTGCGCGTTTTTATTCAGTATGGGCAGGCGTTTATGGATCGTTTGTCATGCTCGCATCTTTTATGACTTTAACGTATTGGGCTTTGGGACGTCCTTATGCGCTCTGGAATTTTTTGACGACGTTGCAAGTCCTTTTGTTCCTTTATATTTTGCGTACAAAACAAAAAAATAGGCTGGCTTGGACATCTTTGGCGGCCGTGCATTTTCTTTTAGCGTTGACTGTAACGTTTGGTGCTGTTCAAATTACGGCTGTGTCACTGGTGTTATTCTTTTCTAAGGAACGTTCGATAACGCAGTATGTTTTTTTAACCGTTGTCCCGGTTGTCTTGTGTTTTGCGTATTATTTTTCGGCGCCAAAATATTCTTTTTATTTTTCGGACAGTCCTCTGCAGCTGATTTGTGCGAGTTTTCCCAAAGACCGGTTGGCATTTGTTTTTTTGTTGGGCGCAGTTTTGGCAGTCGCGGTTTTAGTTGAAAAAAAACAAACATTCGTGGAAAAACTTAAAGAGTCAAACATGTGTTATTTGTTTTTTATAGTAGTGATACTTTTTTTGACAGCCGTTTTAATGGGGCTTTTTTATATAAAAGCACATGGCAAGAATGAAGGGTTTCCATTGTCTAATCGGTATTTTATTTATTTGTCGCCGATTGGGGCTATTGCTTTAGTGCTTTTTACTGTTGAAACTTATAAGAGTTTTGCAGGAAAATTTTGGTTTAAAGTTGCGCTATGCCTGGTGGCAGGCGCGGCATTAATTTTTCGTTTTAATTGGTCGTGGCTCTTGGCAAAGTCTGCTTACGGTTTGTAGTAAATACGCTGGGCCAGAGAGGCGATAAGGTAGAGAAATAATGGAGCCAGCGGAACTGCGTAGCGTGTTCCCAAGAGAAAAAGAGAATAGACCGCTGTATAAAAAAAGATTGTGCTGAGGATAATAAAGAAAATGATTTGTTGCTCACGTGTTAGCGGCGTTTTTTTACCTTTGACAATGATAAAGAGAAGGATAAGGCTGTAGATCAATCCTGCCAATGACAACCCTGCCCAAAATAGTCTTAGTAAATCTTTGAGAAAAGTTATTTCGTAAAGTTTCATTAACCAATTCGGGTAAATCACGAAGCTTAATTGGGTGCTTTCCCAAAAGAAAACTTTTAGGCTTTCAAGCCCGGTAAAAAAACTGTATTGCAGCGGTGCTGTTGTGATTTTTTGAAGAGACAGGTGTAAAAGTTCTTTGTCCAGAAGAGGTCCTTTAAAGCCTTTTGCTATCAGCTCGTTTAATTTGCCCATGCCGAATGAATCAGAACCGTAGATAGACCAGAAGAAGCACTCTTTTTCTGGAAGAAATTTTTTGCAAACGCCTTCTCCCGGGATGTAGGCTAGCCCAGCCAAAACCCGCTCTTTTGACATAGGTTCTACTCGTCGTGCCGCGTAACCATAAAAAGCCCACGCGCCTCGATCAGTTAAAACAAAATTATTGTTAAAGTGTTTATTGGTGGCTTTGTATGCAAAAAGAACTGCCCAAAAGGAGAGTAAGCCGATAAGGATAATAATAAAATAGCGTTTAACCCAAGGCGATTTTATGCAGAGTAAAAGTAAGCTAAGCATGATTGCCGGAGCGGCAACTTCAAAAATTCCTTTTACGAGCGTTAACGTGATAAAAATTATTCCCAAAAGGGCTCCGTTAAAGATAAGGTTGCGTTTTTTTGTGTAGTTAGCAATGTTATTAAAGATGCCGCTTACCCCCCAAATCGCTATCGGAATAAGAGCGATGATAAGAATTTCGGAATACAGGCATAAGGTGCAATTGATCAAGGCCGGAGAGGATCCAATATAAAAGACGATCAGTGCACTTAAAATTGGGGCGATGTCGAGTTTTTGCAGGATTTTTAAACTAAAAATTTGCGTAAGAAAAAGTAATCCAAATTGAATGACGATTAGTACCTTTAAATAATGGACATGCATGCATTCGGCGATACGCATAGCTAGCGAAATTATAAATGGATAAAGTGGTTCGCGGTTTGGGCCGGTTTTAAAGAATTGTACCCAGCCTTGGTTCTTTATCATTTCTCCCAAATCTTGATAATTCAAGGAATCCCATCTGACCTGGGTTTCACATGTCAGGTAAAGATAAATCCAGTACAATACGGGAAGGCCAAAAGCAGCATATAAGAGTAAGGACTTCGGTGAAGGCGTTGATTTTTTTGCCATAATTTTTTGATACTATCAGAAGGTTTTTGTAAATGCAATGATTGTTAATACATTGTGGGATTATTTCTTGACACCCGATGGTCGAATTCTATAATACAAACTCCAGTTATAAAAAATCATCGGAAAATAAATAATGTTAAGCGGTAAAAATATACTCATTACAGGCGGTACGGGTTCTTTTGGAAAGAAAATGGTGCGCATTGTTCTTTCGCACTATAAACCAAAAACCTTGATTGTTTTTAGCCGTGATGAATTAAAACAGTTTGAAATGGCCCAGACTTTTAGCCCGGTTAAATATCCGTGTCTAAAATATGTTCTGGGTGATGTTCGCGACGCTAATCGTTTGGCTCGTGTTTTTAACGGCGTTGATTATGTTGTTCATTCTGCCGCGCTTAAACAGGTTCCTGCCGCTGAATTGAATCCAGAAGAATATATCAAGACCAATGTTTTGGGTGCTATGAATGTTATTGAAGCGGCTTTGGACAATAAGGTCAAGAAGCTTATCGCGCTTTCAACTGACAAGGCGGCCAATCCTATTAATCTTTATGGCGCAACTAAACTTTGTTCGGACAAACTTTTTGTTGCGGCTAATGTCTATAGTGCAACCGAAGGGACAAAATTTGCTGTAGTCCGTTACGGAAATGTTTTGGGCAGCCGCGGCTCGGTCATTCCGTTTTTTAAAGAACGGGCTGCAACCGGAGTTCTGCCGATTACCGATCAGCGCATGACCCGGTTTTGGATCACGCTTGATCAGGCGGTACATTTTGTCATCAGCTCTCTTGAAACCTCAAAGGGGGGGGAAATTTTTGTTCCGCGTATTCCGTCGATGAAGATTTTAGATTTAGCTAAGGCGATCGCGCCAAAGTGCAAATTACATTTTGTTGGTATCCGCCCGGGTGAAAAACTTCATGAGACTTTGATCAGCGAAGATGAGGCGCGCAATTCCGTCGAGTTTAAGCAATGTTATATTATCCAGCCCGACGCTGAGCGCCGGCACATCCTTTTGGCTAAAGGCAAAGAAGGCGGTGGTAAACTTTGTGCGGAAAGTTTTCGTTATACCAGCGACGGCAATCAGGATTGGTTGACAGTTAAAGAGTTAGCGCAGTTAGCCGAAAAAATACATTTAGATTATGATATCGAAGCTTCCCGTTGGTCGATGGATGATGTTCCTCGCTAATTTCCTTTCATGAATAATAAAAAACGATTACTGCTTACCGGTGCCAGCGGACTTTTAGGAAGCAATTTGGCGTTTTGCTTTAAAGACAGTTTTGATATTCTCGGTTTGTATTATTCGCGAAATATTCAACTTAAAGCCATTGCATCCGCCAAAGTTGATTTGCGGTCTTTGGATTTGATTGACGAGGTTATAAATACATTCGATCCGCAGATTGTTATTCACTGCGCAGCGCAGGCGAATGTTGATTCTTGTGAGTGCGATCCTAAACAGGCGTTGGAAGCGAATGTCATTTCTACGGCCAATTTAGTTAAAAGTTTGGTGTCAAGCTGCGCAAAATTGATCCATATTTCTACGGACTTAGTTTATGATGGGACTAAAGGGTTTTACGCTGAAACTGATCCTTTAAATCCGGTCAATGAGTATGGACGGACTAAACTTTATTCTGAGTGGGAAGCTTTAAAGAAAGAAGGGGCTTTGGTTCTAAGGACCAATTTTTTTGGTTGGGCAATGGCTCCGCGAAAAAGTCTTGGCCAGTGGCTTATTGATGAGCTTAAAGCAAAGCGGTCGATACAGGGATTTAGGGATGTTTATTTTTCGTCGCTTTACACATTTGATTTGGCGCGATTGATCGTTAAGATGATCGATAAGGATTTGCAAGGCATTTACAATTGCGGAAGCTCTAATGCTATTTCAAAATATGAATTTTTAGTGCAGATGGCAAAAAAAGCCGGATTGGATACCACACTTATTAGTCCGGTTTATGTCGAAAACTTTCCATTCAAAGCAAAAAGAGCCAAAAATTTGTCGTTAAACGTCTTGAAGCTTGCGCATGATCTTGGTGTTGATCTGCCGACTATTGAGGAGTCGATGGACCATTTTATGGCGGATTTAGATAAAAATTATCCGTTGTCTTGGCAGGAAACCGCCTGACCGATTGTTTTGTGTCCGAATGTTTTGCTTGCTTCTTGGTATTCGTTTGCAAATCCCCACTGTTTGATCAAATTGTTGGCTTCCCTTTCGGCGGCGCAGCTACGTTTACCTTTTTTAACGTGTTCAAGCACGCGATGGGCCAATTCGTGTGCGATGACTCCTTCGACGGCTTGTTGGTTGGATGCCCCATTAAGTCCTGTACTTAATTTAATGATTGTTAGCCCGTCTTGAAAAGCCGGCGCGTCATCGGTAAGCGAAATGATTTCGGACGAATTCGCAAATTGGGCGGTTCCTGAATCAAAGACTTCGGTAAAAAGGACAGGGCGTCGGCGGTCGGTTACTTTCAAAAAATCTTCCCAAGGCATGCGCTCTAAAACATCGCGGATTGCACGCTCAATAATAGGGAAGCTTTGTACGAAAGCTTGGGATGAAAATTCGCTTAAGTATTCGTTAATGACTTCGGCGCGGTTATTGATTTGCCAGTCTTTGACCTTGTTTTTGTTAAGGTGAAAACTGACAACGTCGCGCGCGTGAGTTTTAAGCGGATAATTAAACGTCAGCCATTCTTGCGTGCCGCTTTGCCGATAAGTGCGCGCTTTAGGTTTTGGATAAATCTTGGCCAAGGCGTTTTTGTCCATCCCGACGGAAACTTTGGGGATTTTGGCCAGGGCTTGTTGCGGCATTTGAGCCAAACTTGCAGAAGTTGAAAATATCAGAAACGTGCTGAGCGTTAGGAATGTTTGGAGTTTTTTAACATAGGGACTTTCTTTTAGGAATTCTTTGACAAACATCGCAAAGTTTAATATTGTCAGTGTCATGCGACTAATATTACTTTATAAATGAGGGATTGCAAATGGATTTATTACAAGCTTTGATTTTGGGGGTGGTAGAAGGGGTAAGTGAGTTTTTGCCGATTTCTTCGACAGGCCATTTGATTTTAGCTGGTAAATTGTTTGGGGTTGGGGAGAGCGAATTTGTTAAAAGTTTTGAAATCGCTATCCAGTTGGGCGCGATTTTATCGGTGGTTGTCCTCTATGGCCGTTCTTTTTTGGTTGATTTAAGAATTTTACAAAGAGTGGCCGTGGCTTTTTTCCCGACGGCGGTTTTGGGATTAGTCTTTTATAAGTTAATCAAAAGATTTCTTTTGGGTAACAGCATGGTCGTTATCTGGTCTTTGTTTTTGGGCGGTATTTTTTTGATTGTTTTTGAGCTCTTGCATCGTCAAAAGAGTGATGCGAAAGACGATCTGCGGGAAATTCCGCTTAAAACGGCATTTTTGATAGGTGTGTTTCAGTCTTTAGCTATGGTTCCCGGCGTTTCAAGGTCTGCGGCAACGATCATAGGCGGCCTGATGCTTAGTTTAAAGCGCCGGACGATTGTCGAATTTTCTTTTTTGCTCGCGGTTCCAACGATGGCGGCTGCCGCTGGTTTGGATTTGTTAAAAAGTGCACGCAGTTTTAATGCACACGAGATATCCTGTTTGGGTGGCGGTTTTGTTGTTTCATTTTTTGTGGCGCTTTTGAGCATTAAATTTTTGTTGCAGTTTATTAAGACCAATAATTTTATTGGGTTTGGAATATACCGGGTCATCGTTGCCGGGATCTTTTTTATTTTTGGTATTAAGAAATAAGAGTGCTTATGATTGTTTATTTGCTGGAAGATCAAAAAGATTTAGCGCTTTTGCTTTCACGGATTGGCGGACAAAAGAATTTGCGGTGCTTATTTTTGCAGGACGTTTTGTCGTCGAGCGAAGATCTTTTGGCAGTGTATGCTCTTAGGCAGGTTCCATTGCCTGCCTACGATAAAAATGCTCGGGAAAAATGGCTGGCTGCTTATGTTAAGGCGCTGGGGGAAGTTAATTGCGCTTTGCACAGTCGTCTGTGGTGGGCAACTGATTTTTCGTCGAGGAATCGTTTTAATTCTCGCTTGCCAGAATTAGTGCAAAAACTTTTGTCGATTGTGCAGGTTACTCGGCAGTCTCAGGATGATCTTATTGTTTGCTCTGTGCCTTGGCAGTTGCGGGAATCGATTAAGGGATTTTTGGACAAGGAAGGCTTTGTGTGTCAGGCGAAATTTTCGCCGTGGGTACGGCTTTGGGATACGGGTTTGGCGTTTTGGAAACGTAGCGTCGGTGGAGTATTCCATTTTTTTCGTCTTTTGAGCCGCTTTTTGTATGTGAGGTTTGTTATAAGCGAAAAGTTGCAGGTGCGTTTGCAAAACCAGCAGCCGTATTATGCGATCAAAACGTTTGTCTACGATCATTCTTTTGCCAAAGACGGGACGTACAAAGATGTTTTTTTTGGCCAATTGCCCAAGTTCCTTGAAGGTAAAGGTGAGCGTGTTATTTTTTTTGCCAATATTCTTGGGGATTTTAAATCCTGCGTTGCAAAAATTTCCGCTTGTCCCAATGCGTTGATTGTTCCTGTAGAATATTTTGAAACACTCGGTGACATTTTTTCTGCCGCTTGGGACAGTTTTGTGTACCGGGCGAAGGTTACAGAAAAAGTCTTCCTAGGTGAACACGACATTTGCGAGTTGGTCAATGCGGAGTTGGTCAGTTCAGGAAAAATCCAACCGTATCAAAATTTACATTTTGCCCAGACTAAGGCTTTGCTTAAGAAAATTTCTGCAAAATTTTTTCTTTTGACGTACGAAAATAATCCGTGGGAAAAAATGTGTTTGCTGGCTTTGCGTCAGTTTGCGCCGTACACAAAAGTTATTGGGTATCAGCACACGGTAACTCCACAGGCGTCCGTTAACATGTTTATCAGTGCGCAAGAAGAAGCTGTGATTCCAAAGCCTGACTGCGTTTTGACGGTTGGTTCTGCGACAAAACACATTATTGAAAGGTACACACAAATTTCTTCTTTGCCGGTCAAGGCTGCGTGCGCTTTGCGTTATGAAAATCTGTGGCAGCTTGCGCCATTGCCGCGGACAAAAACGTTTCAGGTTCTTTTGGCTTTGGATGGGATTGTTGAAGTTTCCAGCATGGTCAATTATGTGATCGATCAGCTTTATGGTAAGTGTAAGTATAAAATTATCATTCGTACGCATCCTGTTCTGCCGGTTCATTTGATTGCTCATAAACTCATAAGAAAATTGTCGGAGTTACCTTTTATAGAAGTCTCTTCGGGATATACGCCAATGCAGGACATTGAGCGTACGGATATGACGATTTACTGGGGCAGTACGGTTGCTCTTGAATCATTGTGGGTAGGAAAACCTGTTATTAATTTTGATCGGCAGACGCTTTTTAGTTATGATCCGCTTTTTGATTGTTCCTTCTTGAAGTGGACGGTCAATTCTCGTCATAATTTAGTTGAGGTCTTTGAGGAAATTTACGCTTTTCCTCACCAGAGTTTTCTTGCCGACCGTCAAAAGGCGCACGAGTATTTGCAGGAGTATTTTTATCCTGTTAGTCCTGTCAACTTGGCGCCATTTTTATTTTAAGTTGCTTATAAGGCAAAGATTTTTCGTGACGAAAAATCCTTTAAAAAGAGCGACATTCAAATTGACTATTGGGGCCTGTTCCGTTAGAATTGACTAGCTTTCAACCTCGAAAATGGAAATTATTGACACATGCAGACACCTCTTAAATGCGGCATTGTAGGTTACGGTTATATGGGTGAAATCCGCCGTGCCGTTATTGAGCGCCACTCCCAACAGATGCAGCTTTTGGGTATCTGCGATACCAATGAAGTTATTCGCGCCAAAATAGGCGGTGTTCGGACTTTTAGCCGTCTTGAAGATCTTCTTTCTGCAAAGATCGATATTCTTTTTGTTTGTACGCCCAATTGTTTTTCTCCTGAGATTTGTATGGCCGCTATGGATCTGGGTATTCATGTTTTTTGTGAAAAGCCCCCGGGCCGTGACGTGACGGATATTCAAAACATCATCGCTCATGAAAAAAACGGTGTAAAGCTTATGTTTGGCTTTAATCATCGTTTTCATCCGGGGATTGTTAAAGCGAAAGTGATTGTTGAAAGTGGACGCTTTGGCCGCATTCTTAATCTTCGCGGGCTTTACGGTAAAAGTGGTGGTATTTCTTTTCGAAAGTCATGGCGTAATAATCGTGAAATTTCCGGTGGTGGGATTCTGCTCGATCAGGGGATACACATGCTTGACCTTTTTGCGTATTTTTGCGGGGACTTTGAAGATGTCAAGTGCTTTACCAGCGACGATTTTTGGAAATTCTCGGTCGAAGATAACGCTTTTGTAATTCTCCAAAATCATAAAGGTCAAAGTGCCTGCTGTCACTCTTCGGCCACGTTTTGGAAACATACGTTTCGCCTTGATATTATTTTGGAAGAAGGATTCATGACGATTGAAGGGCTTTTGTCAAAGTCCGGCAGCTATGGCCGTGAAAAGCTCATTGTGGCCAGTCGTCAGTTTGAAGATGCGGCCCATGCTGTTGGGAATCCGTCTGAGGAAGTCACGTATTTTGATCGCGATCTTTCTTGGGATTTGGAAGTAGAAGAATTTGTCCGGTGTGTTATTGATAATAAACCGGTAGCGCTAAGTTCTTCGCAGGATGCATTGCGTGTTATGGAAATTATTGAGCGTGCTTATGCCGATGCTCAAAAGGTCAAGTCCGCGGCAAAAAACCTGCAAAAAATAAAATTCTAAATTTCTTACCCATGAAAAATATTGTTATTACTGATGAATATAATCAAATGGATTTAAAGCCTTCCGAGCTTCTTAATCGTTATATTTCTTTGACGCAGGAAGATCTCACCAAGATTTTGGCGATGGCGCCAATTCTTCATGACTGTGATTGTCCGGCGTGTGGGGCAAAACAGAAACGGCCCGCGTTTGAAAAGTTTTCTTTGCAATATCAGGAATGTTCGCGGTGCCAGACGTTGTATGTTTCGCCTCGGCCTGATGAGAATATTCTCGATGAATTTTATTTTAAAAGCGCGGCGCGTAGTTTTTGGCGTGAGGAACTTTCTAAGGCGACGGACAAAAAACGTAAAGAAAAAATTATCAAGCCTCGCTTTCAATGGATATTGGAGTCGACGAGTGAATATTTGCCAAACGCCAAAACATGGGTTGATATTAACACCAGCCAATACAGTTATATCGATGCGATGGCAGATGCGGATATTTTTGAAAAAAGAATCCTTTTAAACCCGTATTTGAAACTTGAGCCAAGCGATTATCAGCGCATCAAAATTATGCAGCAGCCGTGGCTTGAAAAATCTTTTGCGATTAAGGCGGATGTTGTTTCGCTTTTTGAAGTTATTGATCGCACCTCTGATGTTGCTAGTTTGGTCTCGGCTGTTAACCGTATGCTAAATAAGGGAGGCTTATGTTTTATAACCGCTATTTTGTCGTCGGGATTTGATGTGCAGACGCTTTGGGAAGAAACCGCAAATATTTATCCGCCGGATCGTTTAAACTGTTTAACGGTCAAAGGTTTTCAAGTTCTTTTTGAAAACCACGGGTTTGAGTGTTTGGAGTTTAGCACTCCCGGGATTTTTGACCTTGATATTGTGGCTAAGAGATTAAAAGAGAAACCGCAAATAAATGTCCCTCGTTTTGTTCGCGATTTGATTGAACAGAAGGATGAGGAAGTCAAACGCACTTTTCAGGAGTTTTTGCAGAGCGCTTGCATGAGTTCGTACGGGCGGATTTTATTGAGAAAAAAAGGATAAAATAATGTCTTATATTCAGGATTATTGCCGGGAAGCTGGTCAGATCATCTCAGCTTTAGACCAATCTCAAATTGAAAAAATGATTGCGATTCTTTTAGATGTCCGTCAAAACGGCGGCCGGTTGTTTTTTTTGGGTGTAGGTGGAAGTGCCGCAAATTGTTCGCATGCGGTCAATGATTTTCGTAAAATCGGCGGGTTTGAAGCATACACTCCGGTTGATAATGTCGCAGAATTGACGGCCCGCACTAATGACGAAGGTTGGAACACTGTTTTTGAAGGTTGGCTTAAGGGCTCGCGGGTTAATGCCAAAGACGCGGTTTTTGTTTTTTCTGTCGGCGGGGGAAGCAAAGAAAAAAACATCAGCGCCAATTTAGTTTACGGTTTGGATTTGGCAAAAAAGGTGGGGGCCAGAATTTTGGGTGTCGTTGGCCGTGACGGAGGATACACAGCCAAGGTGGCGGATGCCTGTGTCATTATTCCGTCGTTAAATTCAGCAACGGTGACGCCGCAGTCGGAAAGTTTTCAAACGGTCGTTTGGCATATGATTGTTTCGGACCCCCGTATTATGGTCATGGCAAACAAGTGGGAGTCCGTTGCGGTTACTTAAAATAAATAATAGTGCGCAGTCCCGCGAAGGCGGGGCAAGTGGGAGTCCGTTGTGGTAATTTAAACAGGAAAGGGAAGATATGGCAATTTATTTGGATACCAGCAATATTGAAGAGATACGAAAATATATCAAGATGGGAATTATTTCCGGTGTTACGACGAATCCGACGATTCTTCACAAGGAAGGCGCCAGCGGTGGGATGAAAGGCTTGAAAGAAAAAATGGTCGAAGTTGCACGGATTGTCGCGCCCCATCCGCTTTCGGTTGAGGTTACGACCAATCGCAGGGAAGATATGATAGCGCAGGCCAGAGAAATGGCTGGATGGGCAAAAAATATTGTTGTCAAGATTACCATTCATGGGCCTAACGGTGAGTTGGATAATATGACGGTTATCCATGAGTTGGAAACTAAGCATGATATCCGTGTTAATGTGACGGCGATGATGAGCGCCCAGCAATGTTTTTTGGCGGCTTTGGCTGGCGCAAGTTATATTTCGCTTTTAGGCGGCCGGGTCAACAATATGGGGTATAACTCTATTGAAGAAGTAAAAAAATTGCGGTATTTGCTAGACCGCTACCAGCTTAAGGGAAAGATTATTTTGGCTTCCACACGTGAAGTTTTAAATGTTGTTGAGTGGCTTTGCGCTGGAGCTGATATTGTCACTGTCGCTCCAAATTTTATTGAGGGGATGCTGGTGCATCCGTATACCAAGGAAACTGTACAAATGTTTTTGGCCGATGCTCTTAAGACGGGGCATTGATATTTTGACTCCCTGAAAGGATGATTTTAATGACGGATTACTTAAAGAAACGCCAAGCTTTGAAAAAGAAATTTCAGAATTGTGAAACGATTTTTGGATCATGGACGTCTTTGGCCCATCCATCTATTACTGAGATATTTACCCGTTCGGGTGTAGATTTTGTAGGTATTGATTTGGAACATAGCACGACTAGTCAAGAGCAGTCACAGCGGATTATTGTAACCGCCCAAGCTGGGGGAGTCGTTTGTTTGCCGCGTGTTGCTTCTCATAATCCTGAGATGATTCGCCGTGTCCTTGATTCCGGTGCCGACGGGATGATTGTTCCTATGGTACAAAACGCGCAGGATGTTAAGAA
>CAYNSM010000002.1:0-58359 GCA_964400065.1 uncultured Planctomycetales bacterium | reverse complement strand
GCCACGTATCCGCCTTTGGGCCGGCGAGGTTTTGGTGTTTCGCGCGCGCAAGGTTATGGCATGGATTTTGGCGAATACACTAAAAGTTGGAACGAAAGCTCAATTATGATTGCGCAGATTGAATCGATAGCTGCTGTAGAATGTATCGATGAAATTTTGTCTTTCAAGGAGTTAGACGGGGTCATGGTCGGGCCGTATGATATTTCTGGATCGCTTGGCATTCCCGGGCAGATTGAGCATAAAAAAGTGCTTGATGCCGGCAAGCGTGTGATTGCCGCTTGTAAACGCCACAAAAAATCTTGCGGCACGCATTTGGTTGAGGCCAGCAAAGAACGGATCAATAAAGCTCTAGTGACGGGTTTTACTTTTGTGATTTTGTCATCTGATGTTTTTCTGCTTTGGAAATGGGCGGAACATACAAAAAGTTTGATTTCTTCAAAGTAAGATTTTAATAGAACAGGTTCTTTGGTATGAAAAATTATCAAGCGATTATCCTTGATTTTGATGGCGTTATTGTCGAGTCTGTCGGGATCAAGGATGATGCCTTTAGGGAACTTTTTAAAGATTTTCCGCATCATCTAGAGGCGATCATGAAGTATCATCTTGCAAATAATGCGACGATTCGTTATGAGAAGTTCAAAGTTATTTATGAGGAAATTTTGGGTTTGCCGTATACTGCGGCGGTTTCAACTCAGCTAGGTTTGCAGTTTTCAAAAATGATTTTTGAAAAGATTGTCGTTTGTCCTTTTGTTACTGGAGCTGTGGAGTTTTTAGATTATTTTAGCCGCCAGTCTTTGTTGTATCTGGTGTCGATTAACCCGTCGGAAGAATTAAAAGCTATTTTGTCGGCCAGGAAAATCGACTATTATTTTAACGAAGTTTATGCGTACCCGTGGGGAAAAGCGGACGCGATACGTGAAATTTTGCGGCGCAATGATTTTTTGGAAAAAGATGTTGTTTTTGTTGGGGACAGTCCCGAAGATTTGCAGGCCGCCAAAATGGTCGGTATTGATTTTATCGGCCGGCAGGCTAAACGTTCTTGGGAAGGTAAAGGGTGTATGGTTTTAAATGATCTTGCCGAAGTTTTGAGTTATTTGAGAATACAAAATGGAGGTGTCTTTTAATGAAAGTCATTGCCGTTATTCCTGCCCGTATGGCTTCTTCGCGATTTCCGGGTAAGCCTTTAAAAAAAATTCTTGATTTGCCGATGGTTGAACATGTTCGCCGCCGTGCTTTGTTGTGTAAGTTTGTTGATGAGGTTATTGTTGCTACGTGCGACCAGAAGATCATTGATCTTGTTCAAAGCGTCGGCGGCAGAGCAGTTATGACGTCGGACAAGCATGAGCGTTGCACCGATCGTGTTTATGAGGCTGTTCAAAAAAGTTCAGCAGATATTGTGGTTGTTTTACAGGGTGATGAGCCTCTTTTGGTGACGGAAATGATCGATAAGTTAGTTGCGCCGTTTGCGGCAGTTGAAGAGATTTTGTGTACAAACTTGCTTTCGGTTATTAAAGATCAAGCGGATATGGATAATCGAGATATTGTGAAGGCTGTTATAGATCAAAAAAGTCGAGTCATGTGTTTTTCCCGTTCGGGAATCCCGTATCGCCGTGTAAAAACTGATTGTCCTTTGTATCGTCAAACCGGTTTTTCCGCTTTCCGCCGGTCTTTTTTGGAAAAGTTTTCTGCATTAGCGCAAACTCCGCTAGAAATAACCGAGTCGGTAGATTTTATGAGGATTTTAGAGTATGGTTTTCCGATTCTGGGTGTCATTTATGATCAGACGACCGTTGGGGTCGATCGGCCGGATGATGTTGGGATTGTTGAAAATATTTTAATGAATGACCCGGCGCAAAGAAAAATTTACGAAACAATTTGCAAATGACTCAGCTCAAAATTCTTGTTGCGCTATCAACGTTTGCCGAGTATGGGAAAAAGCCGCTGGTGCTATTAAAAAAAAGTGGAGCAAGAGTTGTCTTTAACATATCTGGCCAGCGGTTAACTTCTGATGGTATTTTAAAGCTTGGAAAGGATTGTGACGCTATTATTGCCGGAGTTGAGTCTTACACTTCGCAGCTTTTGGCGGAGCTTTTAAATCTTAAATGTATTAGCCGCTGCGGGGTCGGAGTCGACAATGTTAATTTGGCCAAAGCAGCAGAGCTGGGAATAAAGGTTCTTAATACGCCGCAGCCGGTCATTGTTCCCGTTGCCGAATTGACCGTCGGTATGATGCTTGATCTTTTACGGCATATTACGTGGCATACGGTTAGTTTGCGTGCGCAAAAATGGCAAAAAAAAGGCGGGCAGAATTTACAGGGTAAAACCGTTGGAATTATTGGTTTAGGACGTATAGGCAAAAAGGTTGCTCAGCTTTTAAAGGCTTTTGATGTCCAGATGATTGGCTGTGATGTCTATCCTGACGAAGTTTGGGCCAAGCAAAATAATGTCGAGCTTGTTTCGGCAACAGAGTTGCTTAAGCGTTCAGATATTGTGACGCTGCATTTAAAAAATGATAAAAATTTTCCGTTTGTTTTGGGTGAAAAAGAAATCCGTTTGATGAAGCCTCAGTCGATCCTTTTAAATCTTTCGCGCGGGGAATTGGTTGATGAACAAGCGCTTTATTTTGCCCTAAAAGAAGGATATTTGGCTGGTGCCGGGGTAGATGTTTTTTCGCAAGAGCCGTATAGCGGAAAACTTTCGACGCTGGATAATGTTCTTATGACGCCGCATATTGCCACTTTGACGGCGCAGTCTCGGTTGGAGATGGAAGTGCAGGCAGTGGAAAATCTTTTGGCGGTTTTTAAAAATGCGAGTTGACCCATGAGTCTTACTGATTTGAAAAACAAACTTCACCCGTTTGAATTGACATTGCTTTTTCATCGGTTTTTGGGCTGGCCGGCGATGACGGGCAAGGAAATGCGGATATTAAAACGTATTTTGTTGTCATTCCCTCAGCAGCAGCCGATCAATATTTTTGAATACGGAATGGGTTTTTCGACGGTATATTTTGCAAAGTTTTTGAAGAAAACAGGCCGGGTGTTCCATCTTCATTCGATCGACAATAACCGTTTTTGGTATGAAAAAGTTTCCTCAATGATAAAAGTGCAAGATTTGACTCAATCGGTGAGTTTGCATCTAAGAGAGTTTGTTCCATTTTGGGAGAAGCCCGGCTGGGATTGGAAAGTTTTGCCCCAGTGTGGATCGTTTGCTCCGAAAACTTCCGCAGAACTTGAGTATATTCAGCTGCCCCAAACATTGAAAATCCCTTTTAATATGATTTTTGTAGATGCCCGTTTTCGGCGGCGTTGTTTGGAAACGGCGTTGACGTCGGTTGACCACCGCGGCGTTGTCGTTTTACACGATGCCCAAAAAGAACACTACCATTCTGCGACAGAGAGTTATCGTTATTCGAAATTTATCGACAGTGGAAAATATTTTCCATTTGCCCGTCGAAAATATATGATTTGGTTGGGAAGTCTACTTAATCCTGCGATCGAACAGATCGCTTCGGAGTTTGTTTAATATGTCGGCGCCCGTAATTACAGTCCTGATGAGCGTTTACAACGGCGGCCAGTATTTAAAAGGCGCCATTGAAAGTGTTTTAAATCAAACATTTGTGGATTTTGAATTTCTAATTATTGACGATGCCAGCGGCGATCAGTCGGTAAAGATTATTGAATCGTATAAGGATGCGCGGATACGCTTAATTAAAAATGAAAAGAACTTGGGACAAACATCCTCTCTTAATAAAGGTTTATCGTTGGCCAAAGGCCGGTATATTGCGCGGATTGATGCGGATGATTTGGCTTTTTCCTTCTGGCTGGAAAAGAGTTTAGCTTTGCTCCAAAAGCAGCCGTTGACCGCGGTTGTTGGCTGTAAAGCCGTTGTTATCGACGGGGAAAATAAGGTTCAAAAGACGCTTAGGACGCCTTGTTGTTATGAACAAATGGTTTTGCGTTCTTTGACTGCGACACCGATTAATCATGTCGGGGCAGTTTATAAAACCGACGTGATTAGTTCGGTTGGCGGTTATCAACAAGAGTTTAAGATTGCTGCAGATTTTGAACTCTGGTCAAATTTGATTCGTCGGGGAATTCGGTTAGCTGCGATAGATGAGGTCCTTGTTGCCGTGCGTGTTCATGAAATGTCGCTGAGCATTCTTGAACGGGGCCGGGCGGATATTTTGGAGATTTCCCGGATCATGGCAAGGAATTTTGAGAGTTTGGTCAATTTTTCAGTTGCGCGTGAGGATATCGAACTCTTATGGAAACTGCATTATGCGACATCAGAATTAACTGCGCAAGAGTTCCAATATGGTATGGTTCTTTTGCACAAAGCTTATAGCAATATAAACAGTAAATTTGTCATTGCGGATAAGACCACTCAGGCTTTTGACAGGCATCAACAGAAAATATTTTATACCAAACGCGCTTTAGGGCAAATTCAGCAGCGTCAGTTACCGCAATTGCGGATGTTAGCTTTGGAGTATTTTAAACGGCAAGGTTGTCTTAATGTGTTCAGTTTATTCTGGATAGGGTCTTGGTTAGGGAAGCCTTTTTTACGAGGGTTACCGGTGATTTATAAAAATTGGCGTGGCTGGTCGGCAAAGAGAAAAATTCAACGCCAGATATATCCCCAGCTTTGTCTTAAGTAGTTTAAGGGTAGTTTTGGAAATTTTTTACGATACGTTTTAGGAGATAAAAATTTTTTATGCAGTTGATCAAATTCATGTCTAGGCAATGGTTGATTTTGACCATCCTTTTATTCGTTGGGCTTATTGTTGGTATTCTCGAAGGGGTGGGAATTGCTGTTTTTTTGCCAATTCTCCAAAGTCCGGATGCTGCCGGCATCAGTGCTTTACCTAAATTCTTTCGTATCCCTTTTGAATTTTTGAAAGATTATTCTCTGCCCGATAAGATCCGTGTTATTTCGCTTGTGCTTTTGGTGGTCAATATTTTAAGGCTGGGATTTATTTATATCGATATTAGGCTTTCGGCTTTGATACGTACAAAAGTCCTGACCCACTATAAAATGGAATGTATGAAGCAGATGATGAATTTGAGTATGGGTTTTTATAATCACCGGCGCTTGTCGGATTTTCAGTTGTTATTCAAAAACCGGATTGAATCGCACATCGGGATGATCGTCGAAGTTATTTGCAATGGTTTCCCGGCGGTGTTAACTTCAATTATTCTCATCGTTCTTTTAGTCATCGCGTCTTGGAAGATTTCGCTTATTTTGTTGGTCTTTATGGCCGCTTCGGGAATTTTTTTGGAATGGTTAGCCAGGGGAGTTCGAAAAGCCGGCAATCAGTATATCGCAACTGAGTCGAGCTTTAACAAGTCTTTGTTTGACATTATTCACGGAATGAAAATTATCCGGATTTTTAATGCTCAAAATTCGATGTTGCAGATTTTTCAGCGTGAAGTTAAAGAGCTTATCAAGTCTTACAACCGGATGTCGACTATCACAAAACTGGTGGGGCCATTTTTTGAAATTTGCGGAATTTTAATTATTTGTGTGATCCTTGTTTGCGGCACGACGCTATTGGCCGGACAAAATAATCAGCAGATCTTATTTACGCTATTTACTTTTGTTTTGATTTTAGCGCGTCTGATCCCGGCTTTAAAGCAAATTAATCATGCACGCGGTGCTATCTCGGCGCGTTTGTCGGGTCTTAAGGAGGCGGATGACTTTTTGGCGATCGAAGAACAGGACGTTTTGGGTAATGGGCAGAAACTTTTTGTGGATTTACGGGAGAATATCGAGTTTAGAAATGTCAACTTTTCTTATGACATCAAAGACAAAAGAGTTTTAGATCATGTGAGCTTTACGATCCAAAAAGGACAAAAGGTCGGCATTATCGGCGCTTCTGGTTCTGGAAAATCTACGATCACCGAGCTTTTGTTGCGCTTTTATGATCCGCAATCCGGTGGTATTTGGGTTGACGGCGTTAATTTGCAGGAACTGGATATTCTTTCTTTTCGCAAACATGTCGGGGTTGTTCCTCAGGATGTTTTTCTTTTTAATGAGACAGTTAAAGGTAATATTGCCTTTTCAAAACCGCAGGCGACAGACGAAGAGATAAAGGATGCCGCGCTGCGCGCTAATGCCCACGAGTTTATTGAACATCTTGCGTTAGGTTACGCGACTAATATCGGGGAGCGTGGCGTTTTGCTTTCCGGCGGGCAGAGACAGCGTATTGTTATCGCCCGGGCCATTTTGCGTGATCCTCAGATATTGATCTTTGATGAAGCGACTTCGGCTCTGGATACAAATTCTGAACGGCTTGTACAGCAGTCGTTAAATAATATTGCAAAAGGCAAAACGGTTGTCATTATTGCGCATCGTTTATCTACGGTTGCTGATTGCGACCAGATTATTGTTATGGACCGCGGAAAGATCATCGAACAGGGCTTACGTCAGGAGCTTCTTAACACCAACGGAATTTATAAAAGATTGGTCAACGAACAGTCGCTTATGGTTTAGATTTTAAGGACTAGGGAGAAACGATCATGAAAGTTGTTATTTTTTGTGGAGGTATGGGTACACGGCTTAGGGAAGAAACCGAATATAAACCAAAGCCATTAGTAGAGATTGGCGGACGTCCTATTCTTTGGCATATTATGAAAATTTATGCTGAGTATGGTTTTAGGGATTTTGTTCTTTGTTTAGGTTATAAGGGGGACATGATTAAGGAATATTTCTTTAATTATGCGCGGCATAATTATGACTGTACGCTTGATCTTTCCAATGGCAAGGTGCAAGTTTACAATGGGACGTCTTTGCCGCAATGGAGTATTACGTTTGTCGATACCGGCGAGAGAATGATGACTGGAGCGCGGCTTAAAAAAGTCGAACGTTTTATTGATAGTGATCTTTTTATGCTCACCTATGGCGATGGGTTGGCGGATGTTAATTTAAAAGTCGTATTGGAGTTTCATCGTTTAAATAAAAAAATCGGCACCGTCACGGGGGTGCGTCCGCCGTCGCGCTTTGGTGAACTGCGCATTCGTGACGAGCAGGTTGAGGAGTTTAGTGAAAAGTCCCAGATCAAGGAAGGTTTTATTAACGGCGGATTTTTCATTTTTGATAAAAGGATTTTTTCTTATCTAAGTGATAAGGACGATTGTATTTTTGAACGGGAACCCTTAGAGCAGTTATCTCGTGATGGACAGTTGGCCGTTTATAAGCATGACGGGTTTTGGCAGTGCATGGATACGTACCGTGATTGGCAGCTTTTAAATAATTTGTGGCAAGGGCGTGAAGTTGAGAAGGAACTGCATTTTAAGAGCGCGACAACAAGTGGCATTCCTTGGAAAATTTGGCATGACTAGTGTCAAGGGGCCGATCCTTTTAACAGGAGCCAGTGGATTTTTAGGGGCGCATCTTTTACCTGCACTTCTTGCCTGCGGATATAAGGTCATTATCCTAAAACGTTCGCATTCGGACACTTCGCGTATCAGCGCATATTTAAAGCGGATTACCGTTTATGACATCGACGGGAAAGCGATGATTGAAAAGATTTTTTCTCGGCATAGGTTTTCTGGTGTTATTCATTTAGCGACTGATTACGGTAAACGTAACAATAATGATATTAAGCAAATGGGAGAGGCTAATCTCCAATTTGCAACAGAGCTTGTTGATTGGGCGGCTAAAACGAATGCAGGGTATTTCATTAATACACATACTTATGCGCATAGCGGTTATACACTTTACTCGGCGATGAAAAATGCTTTTGTGGAAATTTTAAAATATTATTCTGGTAACTTTCCCCTAAAAATTATTAATATGCGGCTTGAATATGTTTACGGCCCCAAGGATGACACGACTAAATTGATCCCTTTGATTGTCGAGAATTTTTTGCATGGCAAAAGAATGAAAAATTCGCCGGGGCTTCAAAAACGGGATTTTATTTTTGTAGATGACGTTGTTTTGGCTTACTTGAAAGTTTTAAATTGTTTGCCACGTTTGCCTGAAGGTTTGACGCAATTTGAAATTGGAACAGGAAAAAGCCAGTCTTTAAAAAGTTTTGTCCGTTTGATTGAAAAATTTATGGGTGTTTCCGACACAATTGATTGGGGTGCGGTTTCTTATCGGGTAAATGAAATTTTTGACTCGAAGGCAGACACGAGTTTAGCCTGGAGAAAACTAGGCTGGAAACCTCTTTGGGATCAAAGAGAGGCTTTAAATAAAACGATTACTTGGCACAAGGAGCAAAGCAGATGATCTATCGTAGTCAGGAACTTTTAAAATGTCCGGGTGTTCGCGGCACACCGATTCAGGGCGTTGGAATTAAACTGCTTAAGAAAATTCCCGATGAACGCGGGGCGATTTATCAGATGTTGCGTAGCGATGATGAAATTTTTACGCAGTTTGGTGAAATTTATTTTTCATTGGTGCACCCGGGGGTTATTAAAGGATGGCATTGGCATGAACGTATGGTTTTAAATTATGCGCTTATCGTCGGTAAAATCAAGCTGGTGCTTTTTGATGACAGAGGTGATTCAAAAACTAAAGGCAACTTGCTCGAAATTTTTGCGGGAGAAGAAAATTACTGTCTTGTTCAAGTGCCCGCGCAGGTTTGGAACGGTTTTAAAGGTTTAGGGACAGAGACGTCAATAGTCGCCAATTGCGCTTCAATTGGACATGATCCGTTGGAAATCAAGCGGATGGATCCTTTCTCGCCACAAATTTCTTATGATTGGAATTTAAAGCATGGCTAAAGATCTTTTAAAGCAGTACCAGGGTAAAAAAGTTTTTATTACCGGGCATAGCGGTTTTAAAGGCGGCTGGTTATCTGCGTGGTTAAAACTGCTTGGCGCGCAGGTCATGGGTTATTCTTTGGATATTCCGACTCAGCCGAGTTTTTTTGATGCGGTGGATTTGGCAAGTCAAATTGATCATAATGTTGGGGATATCCGCGATTATAAAAGACTACTTTGCATGATGAAAGCTTTTGCTCCGGATTTTGTTTTTCATTTGGCCGCCCAGCCTTTGGTCAGAGCTTCGTATAATATGCCGCAGGAAACTTTTGACATCAATGTTATGGGGACCCTCAATGTGCTTGAGGTCATCCGCCAAGTTTCAAGTATTAAGGTCGGCATTATTGTCACGACGGACAAATGCTATGAAAATAGGGAAATAGATCATGGTTATGTGGAAACAGATTGTTTGGGTGGTTATGATCCGTATAGCGCCAGCAAGGCGTCGGCGGAGATTGTCACGGCTTGTTTTCGGCAGTCATTTTTTAATTTGCAAAATTCTGCAGGGATTGCAACAGTTCGGGCTGGCAATGTGATAGGTGGCGGGGATTGGGGAGAGGACAGGCTTGTCCCTGATTGTGTACGCGCCTTAAACGTTGAAAAAGAAATTTTTATCCGTAATCCTTTGTCAGTCCGGCCATGGCAGTATGTGCTCGATCCTTTGTGCGGGTATTTAATGTTGGGCGCTTTGATGGAACAATCGCCTCGAGAGTATTCTCAGGCTTGGAATTTTGGTCCTTCGCAAGGTTTGATTTGCGTGCAGGACATTGCCAAGAAAGTAATAAGGTATTGGGGTAGCGGAAAGTACAGGATTTTGGAAGAGGAACAAAAAACACATGAAGCCCGGCTGCTTTTGCTCGACGCCGCCAAGGCTCGCAAGCGGTTAGGTTGGGGGGTGCTTTATCAAATGGATGAAGGTTTGCAGAGAACTATTAAATGGTATAAAAATTTTTATGAAAAAAGAAGTTCTCAACAGCTTTGGGAATTGACCTTGCAGGATATTACGGAGTATCAGGAAATTTTAAATCAGGGGGCTTTGGCGCATGAAGCGAGCTGAGAAAATAAGCGAGGCAGATATAGTTTTAGGGGATATTGTTTTTTTATCGCTTAAAAGTTCTTTAAGTCCGCAGTTGTTTTGTGTTTACAATGTCGATGGCGATAATGTCGCAGCTTTTGCCATTAAAGAGGAAAAAACATCGCCCGTCAGTTCGATTGGTGTGACGCGTGAGGATATAGAGGATTTACGAGCTGATTTTAATGGCGGGTCGGTTCATTTGTTGGAGATGCCAGTTCTTTTAAAATCTTCGTTGTGCCGTATCGGTAAGCTTAAACTTTCAAAAATCGATGAGATTTTAAGGAAATTGGCCAAACAGGTGGCCGGTAAATATTATGCGGCCATACACGAGCCTCACAGTAGTTTTAAGCGCGGCCAAGATTACATCAGTTATGCGGGACGTGTTTTTGATGAGAAGGAGCTCAGTGCTCTTATCGATGCGTCGCTGGATTTTTGGCTGACAGAAGGACGTTTTGCCAGCCAGTTTGCAAAAGATTTGGCCAGCTTTCTTGATGTTCGTTTTTGTTGTCTGACGAATTCGGGTTCTTCGGCAAATTTGTTGGCTGTTTGTGCTTTGACTTCCGAGAAGCTAGGCGAGCGCAGGCTTAAGCCTGCAGACGAAGTTATCACCGCGGCTTGCGGTTTTCCGACGACGGTTAACCCGATCATCCAAAATCAGCTTTTGCCGGTTTTTGTTGATGTTGATTTGGGAACCTATGTCCCGGCGGTTGAGCAAATCGAAAAAGCAATCACCCGTAAAACTAAAGCGATTTTTGTTGCGCATACCCTAGGTAATCCTTTCGATTTGGCCGCGGTGGCGCAATTGGCTAAAAAATATCGTTTGTGGCTTATTGAAGATAATTGCGATGCGCTAGGTTCGCGTTTTGACAATCGATTGACGGGAAGTTTTGGGGATATCGCCACGTTTAGTTTTTACCCGGCGCATCATATTACAACCGGTGAGGGTGGCGCGGTGGTGACGGACAACGCCCAGTTAAATACAATTTTAGAATCTTTTCGCGATTGGGGACGTGATTGCTGGTGCAAGCCGGGAAAGGATAATACCTGCGGTAAGCGGTTTTCTTGGCAATTGGGTTTATTGCCGCAGGGTTATGATCACAAGTATATTTATTCGCACCGCGGGTACAATTTGAAAATGACGGACTTGCAGGCGGCCGTCGGCATTGAACAGCTAAAAAAACTCCCCGGTTTTATTGCCGCGCGAAAAAGGAATTTTGAATATTTTTTAAAAGGTTTACAAGAGTACGACCGATTTTTTATTTTGCCGCAATCACATCCTAATGCGGAACCTTGCTGGTTTGGTTTTGTTTTGACGATCAGGTTGGATGCCGGATTTTCGCGAGAGGCGATTGTCGCGTTTTTGGAAAGTCGTAAAATTGCCACGCGCATGCTTTTTGGCGGGAACATGATCAGGCAGCCGAGTTTTAAAAATGTTGAATATCGTCTTAGCGGCGATTTGACGAATACCGATATTATTATGAACCAAACTTTTTGGCTGGGTGTTTATCCAAAGATCCAGCAAAGCGACATCGATTATATTCTTGAGAAAATAAAAGAATTTTTGGATTCCAAAGGGCTTTGATGAATACTGTCATTTTGGGTGCTGGCATCGCGGGTTTAAGTGCGGGATATCATTTAAAACAAAGAGGTTTTGACCCACTTTTGGTTGAAAAGTCCGGTAGTTTTGGCGGTTTATGCTGTTCGTTGCAGCAGAATAATTGCGTTTATGATTATGGCGCGAAAGTTTCGTTTACCGAAAGCGAATATGTCAAAAAACTTTTTGAGGAATCGGTTGGCGGAGAGTTTGCTGAAGTTGATGTTTGTCCGATGAATTATTGGAACGGGTATTGGCTAAAACATCAACCGCAGAATAATCTTTATGGCTTGCCAGCGGATGTGATCAAAAGTGTTCTTTTGGGATTTAAGGAAGCCCGTAATAAGCCCCGGACGGATATCCGTAATTATAGGGATTGGTGCGAGGCGCAATTCGGAAAATATTTTGCACAAAATTTTAATCATCGTTATACGCGCAAGTTTTGGACGGTTGATCCGCAAGAGTTGACCACAGATTGGGTAGGCGCGCGGTTTAGTCGCCCTGATTTGCAAACGATCATTGACGGTTCGCAGGGTAAAAATCAAGACCGTGGTCATTATATCCGCAAGGTGCGGTATCCTCGTCAAGGAGGATATGTTTCATTTTTGACAAAAATGGCGGATGGTTTGCGTTTTTCTTATAATGTCGTCGCTTGTTTGATTGATGTAAAAAGTAAAAAAATCACCTTAACTGATGGAAGAATATATCCTTACGAGCATTTGGTTTCTACTATTCCTTTGCCAGAATTAGTGAAGTGTTTTCATTCTCTTCCGCAAAAAGTTTCGCAGGCGTGCGATCGACTTAAATGGACTTCGTTGTTAATGTTTAATTTTTTGGTTGACCGCAAGGTACAGGCGCGAGGGGAGTGGAATTATTATTACGATGAAGATATCCCTTACACTCGCTTGGTTTATGTTTCCAAATTGTCTGCGTGTAATGCGCCATTGCACGCTGAGGCTTTGCAGGCGGAAGTGGTTTATTCGGCGTATAAACCTTTGCCGGCAAATCGCAAAGAGCTTTTAGAAAAGGTGACTGCAAGTATTCAACGCACCGAACAAATTGATGCTAGTCAACTGCATTATTTAGGTGAGATTGATATTCCTTACGGCTATGTTCTTTATGATCATGATCGAAGTTCTGCGCTTAAGATTATTCATCAGTTTTTGGATGAGAATGGTATTAGCTATTGCGGACGTTTTGGGCAATGGGCGTATCTTTGGAGTGATGAGGCGCTTTTAAGTGGGAAAGAATGCGCGGAATCTTTGACGTAAACTTTGTTGAAAAGAGATAAAAAATCATGAAGGGTCCGATTGCTACTATCGCTATTCCGGTTTATAATGGCGAACGTTTTATTGCTCAGGCCATTGAGTCGGTTTTGCGGCAGACGCGTTCTGATTTTATATTGAATATTTTTGACAATTGCTCGACGGACAAGACGGCCGAAATTATTCATTCGTTTGTTGATGCACGCTTGCATTATTTTTGTAATGAAACGAATATCGGCATGCTTCCTAATTGGAAAAAGGCTTTGGAGTCATCTCAAACGCCGTATTGCGGTATTTTATTCGCGGATGATTTTTATAAAAAAGATTTTTTAGAAAAAACCGTTTCCGTTATGGAAAGTTATCCGCAGGTTGGTATTGTTTCTGGCGCGTATGAACATTATTCGCAAGATAATCAGCTTGTTTTTAGCGGTACCAGAGGTTTGCGAGGGCTTATTAGTGCCGAGGAATATCATCGCTGGGTTTACCAAGGAAAGTATATCCCGTCGCCCAGTGAAATTTTGTTTCGTACTCAGAGTGTTAAGCAAGTTGGCGGGTATGATATTTATGGACTTAACTGGATTGTCGATACGGACATGTATCTACGTATGACCAAGGCAGGCGACGCGGCTTATTTTTTAAAGGACGTTATATCTTGTCGGCGGTCATGGCCTGGAAATTCAAGCGCAGCGTTAAGCGCATCGCCTAAATGTTTTGAAGATATGTATATAATACTCAGTCGCCATGATGATCCTTTAAGAATTGATTCAAAGACACGGCGCTGGGCTTATGACTTTGTCTGGCAATTTTTGCGAACAGTCAGTTGGGGGCTTCTGAGTAAAGGGCAAAGGGCTGATTTTGAAAAGATATTTACGATATTTCAAAGCTGTGATCCGCGTTTTAAAAAATGGTATAGTTTTTTGGCGCAATGGCAGTGCCGGGTGATTTTAATTTTTGATTTCATGCAAAAATCTATAGCGGTAAAGTTAAAGTCGTTGATTCGCCGGTTGATTAAATTTCAAAAGTGTGAGGGTAATGCATGAAAAAGGTTCTTGTTACGGGTGCGGCTGGGTTTATCGGGTCGCATTTGATGCAGTTGTGTGTTGAGAAAGGATTGGCACTCAAGGCTTTGGTTAGGTACAATTCCAAAAACCAGTGGGGCTGGTTAGAGGACTGCGATGTCAAGAATGATGTTGAGATTATAACCGGTGATATTCGCGATTATGACAGTGTTTCTAAAGCTATTAAAGGGTGCGACGCAGTTTTTCATTTGGCTGCTCTTATCGGCATTCCATATTCCTATGTTTCGCCGCTGGCGTATATCAAAACAAATATTGAAGGAACATATAACATTTTAGAGGCCGCCAAAGAACATGACCTAAAAGAGATTTTAATTACGTCAACAAGCGAAACCTATGGCACCGCCCAATATGTGCCGATTAATGAACAGCATCCTTTGGTGGCGCAATCACCGTATGCGGCCAGCAAAATTGCCGCCGATCAATTGGCGCTGAGTTATTACCGGTCATTTGGTTTACCCGTCAAAGTTGTCCGTCCTTTTAATACTTACGGTCCTAGGCAATCAGCTCGCGCGATTATTCCAACCATTATTGTCCAGGCTTTATCTGGGCAAAAACAAATTAAACTCGGCAATCTTAATCCGACGAGAGATTTTACGTTTGTTCGTGATACGGCCCAAGCTTTTTGGGAAATTTATCAAGCTTCGGATGTTCTCGGCCAAGTCCTTAATGTCGGATGGGGGCAGGAAATTTCTGTCGCGGATTTGGTTAAAGAAATTGGCGCATTGACAAATTGTAATATTCAAGCCATTTCTCAGGATCAAAGAATGCGCGTTAAGGAGAGTGAAGTCGAACGTTTATGCGCCGATAGCACAAAGCTGCAAAAATTTACCCATTGGAAGCCGCAGGTCGATCTTAAATCTGGACTTAAAGAAACGATTCATTGGTTTGAAAGCCGGTTAGATTTGTATAAAGCCGAGGTTTACAATGTCTAAACGGGTTTTGCTCGTCGGGTGTGGACAAATCGGCAGTCGCCACTTGCAGGCGGTTGGGTGTTTGCCTGAAGTTGCCAGCGTTGATGTGATCGATTGCAATGAGAGTTCTTTGGCTTTAGGACAGGCGCGCCTAAATGAGCTTACGGATAAAAATTCAAAAATTCTTTATCGGTGGCTTGGGGCAATCGAGAGCTCTTCTCAAAGTGTTGATCTTTGCATTTTAGCAACTTCCGCTTTTGGTCGTTTAAAACTGATTAAGGAAATTTTTGAAAAGACCGGTGTGACTAAATTTATTATTGAAAAATTAGTTGCTCAGTCAGTGGGCGAATATCAAGAACTTTTGGCTTTTGCAAAGCAAAAGAATTTAAGTATTTGGGTCAATTGTCCAACTAGGTCTTATGCTGTTCATCAGTACATCAAGTCTAAACTTGATCCTCATGAACCGGTTATTTTTAGCGAAATAGGTGGGAATCACGGCCTGATTTGTAACGGCATTCATTATGTTGATCTGTTCCGTTTCTATGACCAAAGTCCAGAAATTTATCCAGCAGGAGCTTTGATTGATCCGATTTTGCATCCATCCAAAAGAGGAAAAGACCTTTTTGACTTAAGCGGAATTTTGACCGGCTATTCTTCGAAGGGCGGCAAATTTATCCTGTCTTATGCTGCTGATCATTTAGCTTCGGATATTGTCACGATTACAACTTGCCGCGCGAGGTTTGTCGTCGATGTCATAAGCGGTTGGGCAGAGGAAAGTATCGAAGGTGGGGCTTGGCAAAAAATTCCGGTTGTGACAAATATTCGAGTCAGTTATACGACTAAAATTTTTTGTTCGGATATTTTTGCCTGTAATGTTTGTGCTTTGCCGACACTGCAAGAATGCTGGCTGGCCCATCACTATCTTTTAACGGAAACGTTGCCGCATTTTAACCGATTATTAAAAACTCAGAATCAATTTTGTCCGGCGACATAAAGAATATGAACGCAAAAAGAATTAAAATGGCTTTAATCGGAGCAGGGTGGGTGGCCCGGGAGCATTTGGCCGTTCTAAAGTCTTTAGCGGATATTGATCTTGTTGGGATAAGTTCGCGCACTTTGTCAAAGGCGCAAACCTTGGCCGACGAGTTTGGTATTCGCAATATTTATGCGAATATTGATTCTTTAGTTAAAAAATCTCAGCCGGATGCGCTTTTGATTTTAGTTAGTGAAGATCAAATTTTTCCTGTTGCGCGAAAGGCACTAAAATTCGGCTTGCCGTTGTTTTTAGAAAAGCCAGCAGGTTTAAATCCAAAGCAAAATTTGCAGTTGGCTAAGGAAGCCCAAAAAAGAAAAGTGCTGACAATGGTCGGATTTAATCGTCGCTATTATTCGATTTTTCATCAGGGGCTTAAGATCATTCGTCAGCACGGTCCACTTTTGGGCGTTTTTATCGAGGGGCATGAGAGGATGTGGCGGGTGCGAGATGCTAAGAAATTTTCCAAGAAAGTTTTGGATCACTGGATTTATGCTAATAGCACGCACACAATTGATTTGTTGAGGTTTTTTGGCGGCGAGGTAAAGAAGGTAAAAGCTGTTTCTAAACGTCGTTTTAGTGAAGCTTTGGGTGATCAATTTGCAGCGGTTGTGGAATTTAAGTCGGGCGCTTTAGGGCAATATCAGGCGCATTGGTACTCGCCCGGTGGGTGGCGTGTGGTTTTGTATGGCGATGGCGTTACCGTCGAATTTAAGCCATTAGAAAAAGGGACATGGACAGATAAAAATTTTGTGCAGCATGTAATTGAACCGCAAGATTGTGACCTAAAGTTTAAGGCGGGGTTTTATGAACAGTTGGTTGCTTTTGTCAAGATGGTGCGCGGGAAAAAGTTGTCCTGGCCCTCTGTAAATCTCCGAGAAAGTTATAAAACCATGGCGTTAGCTCAAAAGATATCTAGCGCAAGGTAATATTTTTTTTGGGGGGAAGTGAATTTTAATCTCTATAGATGAGGAGGTCATTATGGCCGCAGTTGATGTGAAGGAATTACGAATTCCGGTGTCGTTGTGGTTTAGGATACGGTTTGCCAGCCGCATGGCTTTTCAAAAGCTGGTGTATCGATTGCCGTTTCTTAGCAAAATGCTTCGCTTCATAGGGTATCGGTTTATTTTCTTGGGGAATTTGCGACACGAAGAAAAGAGTCGTTTAGATTCCATCGCTCTTTTGCATGGTAATATCAAAGACGCGCAAAAGTTTGGTTCGGCATATGGTTATGCCGACGAAGTACGCGAGCTTATGGTCACATATAAGTATTATGACCAATTAAAATTAAAGGATTTTACGCAATCTGTGTCTGAGTCCTCTGTGTTATATGAGCAGGCCATCAGTCAAGTTGCTGCGCTGCTTAAATCTGACAAAAGCATAAAAATATTTTTTAACTTTGGTGTTTGTTACGCTTACGTTGACAGTGTTTTGGCAAAGCAGTTTCCTGACGTTAAGTTTATCGGGATCGACCGCTCAAAGTATACACAAATGTTTAATGAAGATAGTTTTTCGGATGTTAAGAACATGGAGTTTATTACTGGCGACATTTTTGAATATTTACAGGGTAAAAATTTTTCAAATGCCGTTTTTTTTCATGCCCGAACTTTGGTGTATTTGCCGAGGAGTTTTATTCAACGCTTATATCAGGTTGTCAAAGATGTTGAGTTTAAGTACATCGTGGGGTTTGAACAATTTGGCGTAAGCCATGAGACATTTGATACCTATGAGTTTTCCCAAGAGCTTAAGCAGAGCGTTCTTTTTAGGAATAATTTTTTTATGCATCATTATCCGGCGCTTTTAAAAAGTGCTGGGTATGATTTGCAGGCGGCTCAATTGATAAAAACAAATCATCCTCACGAAGATTATCGGATGATGAGTTTTATTGCGCAACTTCAACAAGTAAAAAGCAATTCGCCTGTGGCTAATAAGACCATTGAAGGCGCATTGAGGTAGTTTTTGCATGGAGTCCTAAGCGTTATGGCGGTTAAGAATATTTTAGTCCTCGGCGGCGGTGGGCATGCCAAATCTGTTATTAGCGTGATTAAAAAGATCAAGCGCTTTAGGGTTATTGGGTATGTCGATGTTCATGATCAGGGTAGAATTTTAGAAATTCCTTGGATCGGTTGTGATAAGGATTTAAGTACGCTTAAGAAAAAGTATCGTTGCAGTGCAGCGTTGGGGATTGGCACAACAAGTCTTTCTAATAAGAGGCAGGAGATTGTTGCGCAATTAACGGATTTGGGTTTTCAACTGCCTTTGCTTGTTTCTCCGACGGCGATTGTAAATGAAGATGTACGGTTAGGTGAGGGGACAGTTGTTTTTGATTCTGTTGTTGTTAACGCTGGGACACGCGTTGGAGAATACTCAATTTTAAATACAGGATGTCTTATTGACCATGATTGCTGCATTGGAAATTTTGTGCATATTGCTCCGGGGGCTGTTTTAAGTGGAGGGGTTAAAGTCGCAGATAACTGTTTGTTGGGTACGGGTGTTAAGGTTATTCAGTGTTGCTCGATTGCCAGCGATTGCTTGATTGGTGCCGGAGCGGTCGTTGTTAGGAATATTGAAAAAGCGGGGATTTATATGGGCGTTCCCGCTTACGTAAGAAAGCATAGTCGAAAATGAAGAATCCAAATGCAGGTTTGCGGACTTTTATTATTGCTGAAGCTGGGGTTAATCATAACGGCAAATTAAGTCTTGCCAAGCAGTTGATAAAGGCTGCAAAAGCCGCGGGTGCCGACGCTGTGAAGTTTCAGACTTTCAGGGCACAGAATTTAGTTACGACAATGGCCGCGAAAGCGGACTATCAAAAAAAGTTAACTGCGCAAGATCAAACGCAGTTTACCATGCTCAAGGAGCTGGAATTAAGTCCTCGTGATCATTTGGTGTTGTTTAAGTTTTGCCGTCAACACCAGATTTTATTTTTATCAACAGCGTTTGATCAGGAAAGTTCGGATTTGCTTGATAAATTACAGATGAAGATTTTTAAGATCCCCTCGGGGGAGATAACAAATTTGGAATTTCTCAAGTATATCGCTTACAAAGGAAAACCGATGATTTTGTCGACAGGAATGTCGACTTTGCAAGAAGTTCGTCAGGCCGTTAAAAGTATCTTTTCAACCGGGAATAGGCGATTGACTCTTTTGCATTGTGTCACGGATTATCCTGCGCCTTTTGCGCAGTTGAACCTAAAGGCGATCGGTACTTTACAAAAGGCGTTTGGTCTGCCGGTTGGTTTTTCGGATCATAGCGACGGGATTTTGATTGCTCCGGTTGCTGTGGCTTTGGGGGCGAGGGTCATTGAAAAACATTTGACAATTAATTGTAATTTGTCCGGTCCGGATCATCGTGCCTCGGTAGAGCCCAAAGAATTTAAGGAAATGGTTGAAAATATCCGTTTGGTAGAAAGTGCGTTAGGAAATGGCAAGAAAGTTCCCGCTTTTTGTGAAGCTTCTTGTCGTTTGGCTGCACGTAAAAGTTTAACAGCAGTTAGAAATATTGCAAAAGGTGAAAAAATTTTAAGTTCGGATATTGTTATAAAACGTCCAGGAACAGGAATATTTCCTATGGACATAAAGAAAGTCATTGGCCGGCAGGCACAGAAGAATATTAAGGCGGATGAGACTTTGGTATGGGCAAAAATAAAATAAGAAAAATTTGTATCGTAAGCGGTTCGCGCGCGGATTACGGTCATTTGCAAAGTCTGATGCGTGCGTGCGCTTTGGATTCGGCTATCAAATTGCAGATTATTGCAACCGGTTCGCATCTTTCTAAAGAACAGGGGCAGACGTATCGGCAGATCGAAAAAGACGGTTTTGTCATTGCTGCAAAAGTTAATATATCAAAATTCGATGATTCTCCCCATGGGATTACAAAACGCATTGGTTTGGCCTGTCACGGCTTCGTGGACACGTTTGCGCGGCTTAATCCGGATATTGTTGTTGTTTTAGGTGATCGCTATGAAATTTTTGGGGCAACGATTGCTGCTTATAGTACAAATCATGTTATTGCCCATTTGCATGGTGGCGAATCGTCAGAAGGTGCGCTTGATGAAGGGTTTCGTCACGGGATGACAAAAATGGCGCATATCCATTTTGCTGCAACAGAGCAGTACCGTCAGCGTATTATTCAATTAGGGGAGCAGCCGAAGAATGTTTTTAATTTTGGTGCGCCGGGTTTGGATGCCTTGCGGACGATCGCGTTTTTATCCAAGGACGAGTTATCCGCGACGTTGAAATTTGATTTGAGTGGACGCTGTGCTATTGCCACTTTTCATCCGGCGACGCTCGAGAGAGATTCTTTTTTGATACACTTGAAAGCTGTTTTAACGGCAGTTTCGGCGTCGGGTTTAAAAGTGGTTTTTACCAAGGCGAATATGGATGCGCAGGGGCGCATTATTAATAAGGAAGTTTTGCGGTTTTGTAAAACGGATCCGGTTCGTTATCGTCTTGTTGATAATCTTGGTCAACAAAAGTATTGGAGCTGTTTGCGAAGTTTTGATCTTATGATCGGCAATTCTTCAAGCGGGATAATTGAAGCGCCGTCTTTTGGCTTAGCAGTTGTTAATATTGGTGACCGTCAAAAGGGGCGTATTCACGCGAAAAATATCATTGATGTCCCATCCGAGAGCAAAGCGATTAACAAAGCGATAGCCAAAGCGTTTTCGCCATCGTTTAGAAGATCACTTTTGGGAATAAAGAATCCATATGAACGATTTACCGATGGAAAAACAGGCCAGCGGATTAAGGAACAATTAAAATGTGTTAATATCAGTGGACGTATTTTAAAAAAAGAATTTTTTAATTTACAAGGGACGCAAAAGCATGGATAGCAGGATTAAGGATTTTGTCATCGATCGGCACGAGACGATAAAACAGGCGATGCGCCATTTAAGTGAAATCGGTGCCAAACAACTTTTTGTAACCAGCGCTGATAGATCTCTTGTCGGTGCTTTAAGCGACGGGGACATTCGTAAATGGATTCTCAAGGGTGGATCGATCCGTGATAAAGTCGAAAAAATTTGTAATAAAAATCCGATTAAAGTTACCGAAAATTATTCTCAGGATTTTGTTCGTGACACGATGCTGCGTTTTAAACTACAGGCTATTGCGGTCGTGGATGAGAAAAATACGATTATTGATGTTCTAACGTGGGAGAATATTTTTGCCGGCAAGGCGCAAACCCATAGAGAACAATTGACGGTGCCGGTCGTTATTATGGCTGGTGGTAAAGGTACGCGGCTAGATCCTTTTACGCGTATTTTGCCAAAACCTTTGATTCCTGTTGGAGATAAACCAGTTATTGAAGTCATAATGGATAATTTTAATCAATATGGCATTAAGGATTTTTTTATTTCAGTTAATCATAAATCTCGGATGATCAAATCTTATTTTGAGGAAATGAATGCCGGATATCACTTGACCTATGTGGAGGAAAATAAACCTTTGGGTACGGTGGGGAGTCTTAAGCTGTTAGAAGGGAAATTTAAGGATTCTTTTTTTGTCACGAATTGTGATGTTCTTATTGATGTGGATTATGCGGAGCTGTTGCATTTTCATCAGGACATGAAATATGATTTGACAATTATTGTTTCTTGCAAGCATTATGTGATTCCGTATGGCGTTTGTGAAATAGAAAAAGGGGGCAGGCTAAAGGAAATCCGTGAAAAGCCGGAGTACGATTTGTTGGTTAATACCGGACTTTATGTGATGGACAGGAAAGTTTTGTCACTTATTCCTAAAAATAAGTTTTTAAATTTTAACGAGCTGGTGGTTAAAGTCAAGAAAAAAGGTTTGCGGGTTGGCGCTTTCCCGATCCCTGAGCGCTCATGGATCGATGTTGGGCAATGGGATGAGTATTACAAGGGCGTCCCCGGTTTTGGAAAAAAGATATAATTTTATTTTGGAATGGTTTTAGATTGAAAGGAGAATAGGATGAATAATATTTTAGCAAAAGTAGATGAAAAAATTGCCTGCGGGGTTACCGTTTCTCAAGGAAAGCTCAACAGTCATAATGAGTGGGACAAATTGCGGGAAGTTATTGTCGGGACCGCACAAGGTTCGATGGCGCCTTTAACGTGGAATAAGCCGGGTCCGATTCCAGAAGATATTAAACAAAAAGCGTATGTTTTGGCTCGCCAGGCTTTTCCGGATTGGTTTCTTGAAGAAATCCGGGAAGATTTAGAAGGGTTGTGCGATGCGTTAAGGAATTGCGGTGTTAAAGTTTTTCGTCCGAATGTTTATGACCTTACGCAAATGTATTGCTGTCCCCACTGGTCTTCAACGAGCAACAATATTTATAATACCCGCGACCTGCATCTGGTTGTTGGTAATAATGTTATTGAAAGTCCGTCACCTTTGCGCTGCCGTTATTATGAAGCGACCGCTTTGTATGACATCTGGTATGAGTATTTTGCTAAAGGTCTTCGCTGGGTCACGGGACCGAAACCAAAACTGGCTGGCGAAGTTTTGACGGCGTATTATCGTGATGAAAATGAGCGTTCTTTGACTCCCGAGGATGTGCGGTATCAGCAGTTAACCGGCGGACGGCTTGAAAAACTCCACAAGTTAGGTGAAGAGGAAATTCTTTTTGAGGCGGCAAACACTTTGCGGATGGGGAAAGACTTGCTTTATTTGGTTTCTTCCTCGGGTAATTATATGGGGGCCAAGTGGCTGCAAAGTGTTTTAGGTGAAGAGTATCGCGTTCATACAACGGAGGATATTTATCGATCCAGCCATATTGACTCAACGGTACTTTGCTTAAAGCCAGGGCTTGTGCTATTAAACAATGTCCGCGTCAATGAAAAGAATTGTCCGAAAATTTTTGAAAAATGGGACAAGATTTATTTTGGTGATGTCGCTCCAACAACGCAAGAAGAACTGGATTTTCAAAAAAATGTTCGTGATCCGCTGGCGCAGCAATTGGCAGCCTTAGGTTTTGAGACAAATTTAAAAGATATGGCATCCCCGTGGGTGGGCATGAATTTCCTTTCGGTCGATCCGCAAACTGTCATTGTTGACAAACGTCAAACAAATTTAATTCGTTTGCTGGAGCAGTATAAGTTTACGGTTATTCCGATTCGTATGCGGCACATTTATACACAAGGTGGCGGTATTCATTGTGCGACACTTGACACAGTTCGTGACAGCAAACTGGAAAGTTATTTTGATTAAAACAATGAGAGAGTCTTCTAAGGGTTACCGTGCAAGTTTTGCACACGGCTTGATGTTTCATCGGTTTCATAAGGAAGGCCAAATACCGTCGGGGCAAGGATCCATAACGTCAAAGCAGTTGGAGGCAATTCTTGAGTATGTCGGACCTAAAAACATCCTTTCGCCTGAGGAGTGGTTGACTAAGCTTAAAGAAAATAAGTTAGCTAGGCATCATCTTTGCTTGACTTTTGACGATGGTTTACGTTCTCAGTTTGATGTTGGCCTTGCGGTTTTGGAAAAGTACGGATTTAAAGCTTTTTGGTTTGTTTTTTCCGCTGTTTTTGAGGGAAAAATCGTTAAGTCGGAAGTGTATCATTTTTTTGCGGCAAGATATTTTTGTAGGATCGACGATTTTTATGCCGATTTTTTTTCACGCTGTCCGCAAACTGTTTTGGCACAGTTAAAAGAAAAGGAATTCTTGCGTTACCTAAGACAAAAAAAAGAAATATTCCCGTTTTATTCGCTTAACGATTTACGATATCGATTTGTAAGAAATGATTTGCTATCGCAAACAAAATTTGAAGCTCTTTTAGATGGGATGATCAAAGAGAAAGGGACATCAATAGGAAGTCTTGCTAGAAACCTTTGGATGTCAAACGCGCAACTTAAAAAACTTTCCACTTTAGGTCATTGCATAGGACTTCATTCGTATACACATCCTTTTGCGTTGGCGCAATTGTCAGTCCGAAAACAAAAAGATCAGTATAGGAAAAATCAGGAGCATCTTTATCGTATTTGCGGCCAAGACACGGTAAGTGTGTCGCATCCTTTAAATTCCTATAATGATGAAACTTTAAAAATTTTGCAGGGAATGGGTATCGTTTGCGGCTTTCGTTCGAATTTGACGCCGCCAGAGGGCAAGAAGATTAATCCGACAAACTTAGAGCTCGCCCGTGAAGATGCAACAAATATTTTAAAAGCTTTAGAAACTTTCAAGCGGTAGTTTATAAACTGATTATGAAAATTCTTTTTTTTGGTTTAGGTTCCATAGGTGTGCGCCACGCTACGATTTTGCGTAAATACTTTAAGCATGAACTTTATGCTTTTCGTTCGGGTAAAAGCTTATCAAAGAATTTTTTTGGAATTCCTGAAATTACACGTTGGAAGGACGTTGACCTTTTAAAGCCGCAGGTCGCTTTTATCACAAATCCGACGAGTGAGCATTTGCCGACGGCTTTGCAATGTGCCCGTCGAGGTATGGATCTTTTTATTGAAAAGCCTTTGTCGGATTCCCTAAAAGGGATTACGGAGCTTTCGCGTATAAGCAAAAAAATGAATTTGGCCGTCTATGTTGCTTACTGTTTGCGTTTTCATCCGGTTATTGGCAAGATCAAATCTTTGTTGAAAGGTAAAAGAATTGTTCATGCTTGCGTGGTTTGCTCGTCGATGCTGCATGCGTGGCGGCCGGCTGGGGATTCGAAAAAAAGTTATTCAGCCTATCGGGCTTTGGGAGGCGGGGTCATTTTGGATCTTTCGCACGAATTTGACTATATCCGTTTTTTGTTTGGAGAAATAAAGAACATTGCAGGAGTCCATGGGCGCATGGGGGAGGTTACGGTTGATAGTGAGGATTTTGCCGATGCTTTGGTTACTTTGGAAAATGGCGCGGTGGTTAATTGTCATCTGAGTTTTGCCAGTCATGATAGGCAGAGGACTATTCAAATTGATCTTAAGGATGGATTTATCAGGGGCGATTTGATTAATAATACGGTTGTTTGTCAAATAAAAGGCAAGTCATCCAGTTTTAAATTTCCTGTCGATCGCAATGCATATTTAAAAAAACAAACCGAATATTTCTTCAGAAATCTAAGTCGTCCTAAGCTAATGAATAATTTAAAAGAAACAAAAATTCTTTTGAAAAGGATTTTGGAGTTTAGAAATGCCTAAAGCAAAAATTCTTTTAACTGTGTGCGGCCGCGGCGGGTCTAAGGGTGTTAAAAATAAAAATATCCGTATTTTATGTGGTCAGCCTTTGATCGTCCACACCTTAAGGGCTGCTCAAAACTGGGGCCGGGCGAATAAGATTATTTGTTCAACTGATAGTCCTGAAATTGCCCAAGTTGCAAGACAGTACGGCGCCCAAGTTCCCTTCATGCGTCCAGCTGATTTGGCAACAGATTCGATGGGGAAACTTGCGGTTTTGCAGCATGCTTTAAGAACCGTCGAGGAGCAGGATAAGACCGTTTATTCGATTATAGTCGATTTGGATATTTCTGCGCCGATTCGCAGGGTCAGCGATATTGAAGGTGCCTATCAATTGTTTCTTTCGCGGCCGGTTGATTCAGTTGTCAGTGCGACTAACGCTCGGCGCAACCCGTATTTTAATATGCTAGAGGCCCAGCAGGACGGTTTTGTCAAACTTGTTAAAACGCCGGTCAAACCTTTTTTGAGACGGCAGGATGCGCCGGCTGTTTATGATATGAATGCTTCGATCTATATTTATGACAGAGAATTTATTTTAAATCCCCAAACCAAAACCTGTTTGTCGGATAAAACTTTAGTTTGGGAAATGCAGGAGTGGTCGGCTTTCGATATTGATTCTGAGGTGGACTTTCAATTGATTGAATTTTTAGTCAACAAAGGGGTTGTTACGTTATGACAGATTATTTAAGAAAATTTACTCTCAAGGGTAAAAAGGCTGTTGTTACCGGCGGTGCGGGATTGTTGGGTAGGGAGATTGTGACAGCTTTTGCGCAGGCTCATGCGAGCGTCGTTGTTGCCGATACCAATGTTGTCTCTGGGGAAAAACTCGTCGACGCTTTGTCCCGTGGCAAAATGAAAGTGACCTTTTTTTCTTTCGATGCTTCGCAAATGGATGATTTAGAGAGCCATGTTGCGGCGTTGGCCAAAAATTTAAAAGGCATTGATATTTGGGTCAACTGCGCGTATCCCAGAACCAAAGATTGGGGCGTTTTGCCGGAAGATGTTTCTGCCCAATCGTGGCGGCAGAATGTGGACAGCCAATTAAACGCGACGGCCTTCTGTTGTACAACCGTTGCTAAATATATGAAAAAAAAGGGCGGCAGTATTATTAACTTGGGGTCTATCTATGGTATTGTCGGCGGGAAATTTGATATTTACGAAAATAGTGCTGTTAAACCTGTCCCGATTATTTATTCGGTGGTAAAGGGTGGGATCGTCAATTTAAGCCGGTATTTGGCTTCCTATTACGGCCGGTATAATATCCGGGTCAATACGGTTTGTCCGGGTGGAGTTTTAGATGCCCAAGACCCAAAATTTGTTAGAAAATATGTGAAACAAACGCCTTTGGGCCGCATGGCACGCGCTGATGAGATAGCGTCAGCAGTTTTGTTTTTAGCTTCGGACGCTTCTTCATATATGAGCGGGGCAACCGTCATGGTCGATGGCGGATGGACGGCTGTGTAATAAACACTTTATCAATTGAGTGAAAGAATGGAGAGTGTAGGGATGATTAAGAAAACAATCAATGAGATGCTTGAAAAATTTCAGTTTGTTCGAGGACGACTTCATCGCAATGATCGTCTTGGGATGTTGGAAAGAGCTTGGGGGTTTATTTTTTCAAATCACATCAAGGGTGCTTATTATGAGTTTGGTCTTTATCGTGGGCAAAGTTTTTTGGATTCATGGCAAACCTATTTGCGGTATCGTCATTGGGCTGAATCTCAACATAATTCGTCGGAAGAATGGCGCCGCAAGGCGATAAGTGATTTTCGCCAGTTTCAGGCGATGTTTTATGGTTTTGACACCTTTGAAGGCATTCCCGCTAATGATGAGGGATGCGTAAATTATGGAGGGGGAACGTTTAAGTGTTCGCAAAACGAGATTCGAATCCTTTTAGAAAACCGCAAAGTTTCCTGTCAGCTTTTTAAAGGATTATTTGCTGAGATTGATCCAAATGTGCTTAAGCCTCTGGAGTTGGCAGCGATTATTAATATTGATTCTGATCTTTACCAATCCGCTAAAGACGCTTTGGCATTGGTTTATCCAAAAATTCAGCAGGGGACGGTTTTATTGATGGATGAATATAATGCTTTTAGCGCTGATTCTTCGAAAGGAGAACGACGGGCTCTTTTAGAATTTGTAAACGAACATCCGGATTTTGAATTTGAACCGTGGTGTCCATATCATATTGTTGGACAAAGTTTTATTTGTCATGTAAAAAAAACAGTTGATTAAAAATGGGCAGAAAGTTTTAACTGTAATGAAAAATTTGGCAAGTACGAGCATAATAGCGCAGGTGTCTGGTAATCCATTCATTGCTTTAAGTGTTCCAAAAATTTCCGGTAATGAATGGAAGTACGTTAAGCAGTGTCTCGATACAGGCTGGGTTTCTTCGGCTGGGCCTTTTGTCAAAAAGCTTGAGCAATATTCTGCGCGTTTTATTGGCCGTAAATATGCTGTTGCATGCGTCAGCGCAACGGCGGCTTTGCATATGGCCATGTTAGTTTTGGGAATCCAACCTGATGAGGAAGTGATTGTCCCAGATTTGACGTTTGCGGCGCCGGCTTTTGCAGTTCGCTATATTGGGGCTTGGCCGTTGTTTATGGATGTGGATGAGCGGTATTTTCAGATCGATCCGCAAAAGCTTCAGGATTTTTTGACAAAAGAATGTGTTTGTAAAAAAGGCCAATGGATTAATCGTAAAACCAAGCGTCGGGTCCGTGCGCTTTTGCCGGTACATTTGCTTGGGCATCCGGTGAACATGAAGCCTATTATGGCATTGGCAGAAAAATTTGATTTGGCGGTTGTCGAGGACGCAGCCGAAAGTTTGGGTGCCGCCTCTGACGGGAAGAAAGCAGGAGCATGGGGTGATGTTGCGGTTTTAAGCTTTAATGGCAACAAAGTTATAACTTGCGGCGGAGGCGGGATGCTTTTGACAGATTCACAAAAACTTGCGCAGAGAGCCGTTTACTTGACAACGCAGGCTAAAGATGATCCTATCGAATACATTCACAACAGCATTGGATACAATTACCGTTTAACTAATTTGCAGGCGGCGGTCGGGCTTGCGCAGTTTGAACAGTTGGAGAGTTTTCTTGCGAAAAAAACTGTGATTGCCCAAAAGTATACCGAGTTCTTGAAAATGATTCCGGGCTTACATTTGCCGCAACAGGCTCCGTGGGCAAAATCGATCTGGTGGCTTTATACAGTTTTGGTGGATCGCAAAAAATACGGGATGGATTCCCGGGCCTTGATGAAAATTTTGGAAGTGCAAAAAATTCAGGCCCGGCCCTTTTGGCATCCTTTGCATAGTCTTAAAGCTTTTAAAGGGTGCGACGCTTATAAAATAGAAAAATCATTAAAGCTATACCGTGAAGGTTTGAGTCTGCCGTCTTCTGTTGGATTGACAGCATCCGAGCAAAATAAAATTATTAAGGTTTTAGGCGATCATGTGGCAAATTAAAATTACTTTGGAGGCGGCGTTATGTTTGAGGATTTGAAAGTTGATTTTTGGACTTTATGGGGTTTTCTTGCTCAAGGACTTTTTTTCTTCAGCTTGATTGTTCAATGGTATAAATCAGAAAAAAAGAAAAAAAGTTATCTACCGAAAGAGTTCTGGTTAATCCGTTTGGTCGCATCTATAATGATGCTCGTTTATGTTTTTAAAAGAAAAGATTTAGTGTTTTTTGTGAGCACGATTTTGCAGATTGGCATATATTTGCGAAACATCGCGTTATTTAATAAAAAACAAATCATTTAATTGTTAAAACATAGGAGAATCAATGGATTCGTCATTTCAATATTTAGAGGATTTCTATAAGCAGCTTGATGATTTAAAGAGTGATTTCCGGAATCCAAACCTGTACCGACTGATTCTTTCTTTAGCAAAAGGTCCCGACCTTTTGGATGTAGGGTGTGGAGTCGGTCATTTTTTAGCGATTGCTAATCAAAAGGGTTTTCATGTAACTGGAGTAGAGCCAAACACAAAATTAATAGAGCTTTCTCATAAATTATATCCGTTTGAAATCAAGATGTATCCTTTATATGCCGAACAAATAAGTCAGATTCAGAATAAATTTGACAGCATCACATTGATTGATGTTTTGGAGCACATCGAAAAAGATGTGGATCTGTTGGGTCAATTAAAAGGGTTGTTAAAAGAGGATGGCCGCTTGATCATTTTAGTCCCTCATCATCCGCATTTATATGGATGCCGCGATAAAATGTCCGGACATTTTCGCAGATACACTGCTAAAGAATTGGTTGAAAAGTTAAAATTGAAAGGTTTTGATATTCAACATCTGCGTCTTTGGAATATGCTTGGATATTTACCGTATTTTATTTCTGAACGGATTTTAAAGAAACCTTTGGACACATCTCTTCGGCAGAGTAAAGACATTGGGAAAAATCCTTTGAAAAGAATATTGAATCGTCTTTTGGGAGCATGGTTTTCTTATATTGAAAATAATATTAATTTTGGCTTTGGCCTAAGCCTTTTGTGCGTGGCGCAGAAAAAAAATTAAGGCACTGCTTGAGAGGGATTTGATAGAATTCTCCGCTACCTATTAGAAAGAGAAAGCATTGTTTAAACAAGACACATGGTTATCCGATATTTTAGGCTGTCGCACTTTTTGTGTTGAGAATAAGGGCACGTTTGATAAAGAATCGTTTGAGGAGTTTTGTCGGACAATCGAGGGAAAAATATTTTTTTACGTTAAATTGCCGTTAAACGCTAAGGATCAATTGAAACGTTTTTTAGAAAACGGGTTTTATCTTATAGATATCGGTTTAACTTTTCATCGACCGGTGCAAACCGATACGCAAATTTTCATCCATAATCGGGATATTCTTGTCCGAGCATTGCGTAGAGAAGACGGTATAGCGATCCAGGCTATTGCTTCTACGGTATTTCAATATGACCGTTTTCATTGTGACCCTCTTATCGATAAAGACACGGCAGATAAACTTAAAAAAAGTTGGGTAGCAAGTTACATCGATGGTCGACGAGGAGACTTCATTCTTGTTGCTGAGCAAATGGGGAATGTCGTAGGTTTTTTAGCTGCTTTATCAAAGACTGTTGGAGATAGACCTATCCTCGTGCTTGATCTTATCGGGGTAAACGTAGCTTATCAGCATAAAGGGATTGGAGGCGTGTTGGTTAGGAGCCTGATTGATAATGCGACTGCCCAAGGAAAAGATATTTTGGTAAACACACAGATCACGAATATTCCGTCAATTAACCTTTACGAGAAATGCGGTTTTTGTTTAAAAGAGAGCGTTCTTGTTTTACATGCGCATATTAATAACCCTTTTAATCCGATTGTTTAAGATATACAGGATGATGCTAAGATGTTGTTCTCGATAGTTATTCCAGTTCATAATGAGTTTAATTCATTAAAGATTCTTCTGCCATTATTATGTAAGTCGCTTGAGGCTGCTAAGGGGCATGAGTTTGAGGTTCTTATTGTTGATGACTGTTCAACGGATGAGACAAGGAAATTGATAGATAAATTTGCCGCTGTTTATCGATATATCCGGCCTATATTTTTAGATCATCGTTCGGGACAAACAGGAGCTTTTTTGGAAGCGTTTGCGATTGTTCGCGGCGAGGTGATTATTCGCATGGATGGAGATATGCAGGATCATCCCGAGGATTTACTGTTATTTTTTCGATTATTTGAACAAGGGGCGGAATTGGTGATGGGTTTGCGTGAATGTCGCAAACATCGGCGTCTTTATCGGTTGGCGGGATACGTTTATGATGCCATCATCCTTTTGCTTTTTAATTCGCCATTGCACAGCAATTCGGGGAGTTTTGTGGGGTTTCAGACGCGTTTTGTTAAAAAGGTTGTTCTTAAGAAAAACGATCATCGTTTTTTGCCGTTGATCGTGATGGATCGTGGCGCTAAAGATATCCGGGAAGTTTTTGTTCGGCATGGAGAGCGGCAGTTTGATTCTTCAAAATATCATCCCTTTAAAAAATTGATCTTTGGATTTTTGGAATTTATCAGTTTGTTTGTTCGTATGCGGTTGGGATATTATAAAAAGTTCAGTCGAGAATAGTTTAATGAAAAAGGAGATGCATTATGGGTAAATGCGCATTTATTACCGGCGGATTGGGATTTATTGGTTCAAATATTGCTCGCCAGATGTTGGAGGGTGGGTATGTTGATAAAGTGGTTGCCTTAGATCACTATGGAAGGTATGTCTCAACTATCAGGGAAGATTTTTATGATTATCGCAAATTACGCATCAAAGGTATTGAAGATAAAGTCATTATTGAACGCGGCGAAGCTAAATATCACAGCGTGTTATTAAATATTTTGGATAAATATCGTCCAGAATATATTTTGCACTTAGCAGCTTTGCCTTTGGCAAAAATCGATAATTTAAATACGAATGAAGCGATGGAAGGCAGCGTTATAGCCACATCTTATATTTTTGAAATAGCCGGATATTTGAAACAAAAATACAATTATCAGCCAGAGCGTATCGTTTATGCGAGTTCAAGCATGGTTTACGGGGATTTTCAGATAGATCCAGCGGATGAAAGCCATCCGACAAATCCTAAAGAAGTGTATGGAGCGATGAAGTTAGCCGGAGAAAGCATTGCCAAAGGGCTTTCTAATTATTTTGGATTTAAGAGCGCGATCATTCGTCCATCAGCTGTTTATGGCCCGACGGATATGAACAGGCGCGTGACACAAATTTTTGTTGAGAAGGCGCTCAAAGGCGAAAAAATTACTGTGCATGGCGAAGATGAATCTTTAGATTTTACTTACGTTAAGGACATTGCCAAAGGTTTTGTTTTAGCCGCTGTTAATCCGAATGCTATTGGAGAAACTTTTAACATTACCCGTGGACAGGCCTCGCGACTGCTGGATTTTGTTCTTGAACTGAAAGAATATTTTCCGGATTTGGAATATGAGGTGGTTGCGCGCGATTCTTTTCGTCCTAAACGCGGCACGCTTTCGATCGAAAAAGCTCGTAAGCTTTTAGGCTATGTTCCGGATTATGACTTGAAAAAGGGAATAAGAGAGTACGTCGACTTTTTAAAGCAATATCATCCGCTTTTTGTTACATCATAAGGAGGATTAAGATGGAAGTGAAGTTGAGTTTTCCTGATATCACGGATCAGGAAAAGAAGTATGTTTTAGAGGCGTTGGAATCCGGCTGGCTGGCTCATGGCCCTTTCAATCATAAGCTGGAAGAAGAATTTGCTAAGGTGGTTGGTGTCAAGCATGCGATTACTTGTAATTCGTGTACGTCAGCCCTTTTTTTGTGTCTGAAGGCATTAGGTATTACCGGAGAAGTTATTATCCCGAGTTTTTCGTTTGTGGCAACGGCTAATGCTGTGATCACGGCGGGTGCTACGCCTGTTTTTGTCGATATTGATCCTAAAACATATAATATAGATGCGCAGCTTATCGAGAAGGCGATTACCGATAAGACACAGGCGATTATGCCGGTCCATTATGCCGGGCAGTGCGCTGATATGCAGATTATTATGCATTTGGCACAGAAATATAATCTTCATGTCATTGAGGATTCTGCTGAAAACTTAGGTGGTACTTTTCAAGGCAAACAAGCCGGGTCGTTTGGTTTCGGATGTTTTTCTTTTTTTCCAACAAAAAATATGACGAGTGGTGAAGGCGGTATGATTACAACGAGCGATGATCGTTTGGCTTTAATGATCAGAGCTCTTTTAGCGCATGGCATTGATTCAACTACTTTTGAACGCGAAAAGAGAGAGACGCCTTGGTATCGCAATGCTTCTTATGCCGGATATAATTTTCGGTTAAGCAATGTGCTGGCCGCTATTGGGTATGCACAAATATTGCGGCTTGATCGATTAAACGCACTGCGCAAGCGTCATGCTGCTTATCTTTTTGAAAAGCTGCAAACTCTTAACTGGATTGAGCTTCCCTTTATCGATCAAAGGTGTGAGCATGTGTTCCAGATGTTTGTTATTGTGATTAAAGACGTTTCTCGCCGGGATTTTATTGTCAGAGAATTGAATAAAAAAGGTGTCAAAGCTTCGGTCCATTTTTATCCTGCGATACATGAGCAGGCCTTTTACCAAAGGAACTTCAGTCAATATGATAATAAGCTCCCAGTTACCCAGCGAATTTCCCGATCCATTATTACCTTGCCGATGTTTCCTGGATTAAAGAAAGAAGAACTTGATTATATGGTTGATGCGATTTGCCAAATTTGTTGATCGTATTTTATTAAAGGGGAGAAGACCCGTGAATGATGTAACTAGTAAAATCAAAAGTCCTTATTTTTATTTAACGCTTGGGATCATGGCTTTATTTTTGTTTGTTTGGTTTATTTGCGCGAAACAATTTACGGGATGGGGAGATGAAATGGTCCATTTTTCGACGGGAAAAGGGCTTGTCGAGACTGGTCAATACAGCCAATGGGCTTTTGATGAAGGGCGTATTATCCCAGGGACGTATACGCGTGGGCTTGTGATCACGTATTTAACAAGCCTTATTTATAAAATAACGGGATTGTCGCTTCTGGCTTTTCGGGTGATTCCACTTATTTCTGTATTGCTGACGTTTGCAACTTTTGCATTTTATATTTGCTTGCGTCTTAAAGCCTCATGGAAGGCGGTATCTTTTGCCGCTATTTTCTTTTTTGGCCAAGCGTTTGTGTTTGAACAATCAGTATATGTCAGATTTTATGCCCCGTTGGGATGGTTGATGATCTTAAGCATTGTCTTTTATTGGGAAGCTCTTGTTGCTTTTGAAAAACACAAGGGTGTTTGGGGATGTGGATTTTTATTAGCTAGTTTTACGGCGCTTATTTTACCGACCATTGATCATTGGCAGGTGCAGCATGTGGCAATTTACTTTTTGGGGATCCTTTTAACATTGCCTCAAACGAGAAGTCTCTTCGGGAAATTTAATGAAAAATTCAGTTTTAAAACAAAAGTCTTTTTAGGGGGTATAATTGTGGTTGCCGCGCCTCTTATTGTTTTTTTGTTAGATTTGATTATGGGCCAGTTGGTTGTTGATGTTAAGCATCGCACGATGGGGCGGACTTTTGTGACGTACTGGGATAATTTGGCTGGAATACTGCGCTACGTTTTGGCGCTTAATGTTTGTTTTTTGGGTTTAGGTTTTGTTGTTCGAGACCTGAAAACGAGTAGAGGCTGGGATTTTTATTCGTGGTTATTTTTTACAGGTATTATTTCCGGGATATGTATCGGCCTTTTTAATCCGCACAATCATATATTCTTTTCTCGGTTTTTTTATATTTCTGTAATGATGAGTGTTTTGGGATTCTCCCAAATGCTTTTGCGTCCTGAAATTTCTGAGAAATTTCGTTATGGAATAATCGCGGTTTTTATTTTTTTTAATATTGGTTTATTTATGGTTAATGCTTATTGCGAGCGCAGCAATATCCGTGTTCCCATCGCTTGGCTAAACAAAAATCTAAAGCAAAATGATCTGCTTCTGGTTTATGCCAGCGATTTAGGGCTTAACGGGGGTGGATCGCTTATTTCGCGTGCGTATGTTGTTAACCCTACGCAGGATCCCGAAAAAATAGAGGAATTACTTGCTCGCATTCTTTCAAGCGAATCAGGGGATGTCTATTATTTGTATACAGATCATTATGAATTCCGTGACCGGATGTATTTTTCGACGACTGGTCAAGATCGTAGTCCACCTAGTGATTTGTTCCGCTACGTAAAGGAAAGAATTCCATCGCAGAAAGTTATTTTACGTCTGAGAACCTGCGGTCTTGTTAAGTTCAATAAGTTGGATTTGATCGCAGGTATTAGAAAGTTATCGGTTGACGGGTTTCCGATATCTTTTAAAGCTCCGGAAAAAAGGATTTTAAAAGAAATTCTTGGGATGCGAAGTTTCATCAAAGTTTCACCTAAATGAAGAGTCCAGCATGAAATTCGAAGCAGCCGGGTTGAAATCCGTTTCTTTGTTCGTCGAATTATTGAATCTTAAAAGTTTGTTCTTTGATATTTTGCCTGTTTATCGGGAATACAAAAGGAATGGACGTCTATCAAAAAATATCATTTATGTTTTTGATGCGACTTTTTTGAGTTTGTGTTTTGCTCGGTGGCTTTCCGGATTTGTAAAATGGCAAGTTCGTGTTATGGATTTTGAGATATCTGATTTAAGGGATCAGCAGGATTTTTCTTTGCGTTTAAGGTTGGCTTATCAGGATTTGGCGCAGATTCAGGATAAGATTATTGCAGATAAAATTTTTCAAGACTATATCAGCTTGTTTCACGGATCGTTTCATTTAAGTGATTATTTAGCTAAAGACATTATGGAGTTTGATTTTACGACTCTTAATCGGCATTGTCAGTTTATGCATGCGCTGGCACTTATAAATATCAGCCGATGGCATTTGAAAGATGAAAAGACCAGTATTGGGTTGTTTTTAAGAAAAAGGAATTGGCCGGAAATTTTGCGGGAATATGCGTTGGAATTTGATGTTCATTTGATTTTTGGTGCGTTTTTTAAAAATATTTTTTTTGATTTGAAAAAAATTGTCCGTCAATTTTTGGCGCGTTATGTTAATCAGGGAACTTTTGTGGTGAGAAATTTAAGAAGACTTTTTAGAAAAGTATCTCAACCGAATGTTGATTCAAAAAGAAAGGAGTTTACAGGCGATGTCAAATATACTTTGGGGGTGGAGTATTACGGGCATTTGAATTTAGAGCGAAAGGATACGTACTCGGACCTATTCTTTTATCAACAATCACAATTACGAGGTGAAGACATTAAGCTTCTTTTTGGTCTTTCTCAGGATCCTTTGGATGAGAAAAAGTGGATGGAGATGCAAAAACAGCGTATTTCAGCGCTTGTTCGTTTTTCAAGAGCCAGCTGTTTGTCTTTGGACAAAGTGCCTATTCATGCCCCTTGGTTAGTCTCTAACGACTGGCATTTGAGTGTCCCTTTGCCGGAGGACAAAAAAGATTCTTTCGAGTTTTCTGTCTTGCGTGCAAAAACATTTGAATATAATCGTCAGTTTGGGTATTGGAAGGATCTTTTTGAAGAGGGCAATATCCGTTTATATACACACTGGTATAAATATGATGCGAAACATATTCCTCTGATGGATGCGCTTGGGAGTCTTGGCGGGATAACAACAATTTATCAGCGTGCTTTTGAAACGTCCCCAACCAGGGAATTGACGGTCGTTGCAGATGTGCTTTTTTGTTATAATAAAAACAATTTTAGTGTTGAAAAGGCTAACCGTTCCGATATTGCTTATCAGGTGGTAACTGGATATTTAGGGGATTTTCGTTTCTCATATTTGAAAGAAAAAGCGCAGCAGATAGCTCTTTCTTTAAGAAAGAATGGCGCTGAGAGGATTATCTCTTTTTTAGATGAAAACACTTTAGACGATGGAAGATGGTTTACCGGGCATAATTTTACACAAAAGAATTATGCCTATCTTATTGAAAAAGTTTTAAAAGATTCCCGTTACGGAATTATTTTTAAACCAAAAGCACCTTCAAATTTACGTCGCCGATTGGGTCGGGTGGCAAATATGCTCGATGATTTACAAAAAACAGGCCGTTGCATGGTTTTGTCTGGAGGTTCTTTACAGGGGATGTATCCGCCGGCTTTGGCTGCGATGGCTGCCGACTTAACTATTCATGAATGCTTGAGTGCTGGTTCTGCTGGCGTTGAAGCGGCCTTGGCGGGAGCTTCAACCATATTTCTGGATGCGGAAGGTTGGCCTGTCAGCCCATTTTATAAAGATGGTTTGGGAAAAGTCGTTTTTCAGGATCTAGACACTTTGTGGGAAGGATGTAGCGATTTTTTTGAAAAACCGGGCGCAAAAGTCTCAATAGGAAATTGTAATGCTTTTTTGGATCAGGTTGACCCTTTCCGTGACGGACGTGCTGCAGAGCGTATGGGCAATTATCTTAAGTGGCTTTTAGATGGCCTTAACGCAGGGTTATCGCGTCAGACGGTTTTATCTGATGCCGCAGATCAGTATGCCCAACTTTGGGGCAAGGATAAAATTTGTTTTACAAACTCATATTGAAGATCAGTCAAAGCTTTAGTCGGATTTTTGTAAAGAGAACGGTTTTTTTTATCGTTGCGCTTTTTTGTTATTTGTATTCTCTTTATACTTCTGATTTTGCTGAGATGCATATTCAGTTCTCGTTTCTTGATTTCCCGATTTTTGTTGGTGAAATTTTGTTTTCTTTCTGCATGATCTGGATGGCTGGCTATTTTAGTGGGTGTAGGGAAGGTGTTAATTTTAAGGTAGTTGCGGCTATTGCGTTATATTTCTTTTGGGTTTTAGTCAAGGCGTATTTGGGTTATAAATTTGGCGGCCCGCTGGCTTTGCGTAACGCTGCTTTATTCTATTATCCTGTTTTTTTCTTTGTTGGATACGTGATTTTTGATAAAAATATTTTTACTGGATTGTTTAGATCGGTTTTATTGGTATTTTTATTCTTTAATCTTTTCTTACTAAGAGTTAACGATTACTTTGTAATAGCTTTTTTTATGCTTGCTCTGGGTTTAGTATTGCGCTTGCGTCCGCGGATTTTTTCTTTAATTGGAATTTTGCTTTGTATGTTTTATGTTGGATATTCTCACGTACTTTGGTGGAACGGACGTTCGCATATGGTTGGGATCGGTGGCATGGTTATTTTCTTGGCAGTATATTTTCTTTTTGGAATGTTAAAAGCGCGCTGGCAAGTTAAGCTAGTGGGGTTAATTTTCTTGGCGGTTCTTTTTTTGCTGGTCCTGTTTAAGTTCGGAGATATAAATATGCTTAGGTCGATGACGACCTTTTATGAATTACGCAAACAGTATCAACAGTTGGATGCACAAATTCAACGACAGCAGAAAGGATATGTTTTAAGACCTCTGGATGTCCAAATTTATCATGAGAATATTAGGACACAGAAATTTAGAAGCATGGTAAGCGTTTCGCACAATGCCAAAAATTTTTCAACTTTTACAGTTTCAGTTGAAAAACCAGGTTTGATAAAAGTCCCAGAGAATGTAGTGCCTTCGATTTTGCAAAAATCACCCGAAAAACCATCGCAAGAAATATTGCAGGAAACATCTCAAGGAAGATTTGCGAAAAATCTGGCCAGTACAAGTGTTTCTTCTGAGAGCCCAGTCACGCAAATAACGCAACCGGTTAAAACCATATCCCGTAGCACAATTGGTAGTAATCAGGTACAAGTTAAGGACAATTTAAATGTGAAGATAAAAAATATCGATGAATTCTTTATCCAACCTGTCCGAAAAAGTGAAACGACAACCAACTCGTATCGTTCATTAGATATTGCCTACAATAATATTTTCTTTCGTGTTTTTATTTGGCGGGATATGATTAGGGATTTTGTGCAACAAAAAGCATGGTTTTGGGGTATCAGTTTTGGACAGCCGCAGCGGTCTGTGTCTATGGAGATACTCGATTGGGCTAAAACGGAATGGACTCGGGATGGTTGGATTACTCCGCATAATTCTTTTGTGCACATGATTTATAGGGGTGGTTTAGTTGGGTTTGTCTGCGTGATTTTTGTTTTTGGGGGTTTGGTTAATATGACGATGCGTTTTTTAAAAAAACGTTCGATTTGGGGTGGATTTTTAATAGCGTGCTTGGTTTATTGGGTTGTGGTCAGCAATTTTCTTGTTTTTTTAGAATTGCCGCATAACGCAATCTTTTTTTGGGCTTTTTTTGGTATGACGCTGGCGTATTTGGATTCTTTGGAAAATCAAATATATCATGGTAAGGATAGTGCAGGTTAACTTTATAAAATCAGGAAATTGGCATGGCTAAAACATTGAAATATCTTGTCACGGGTGGGGCTGGTTTTATCGGCAGCAATTTTGTGCATTATCTCTATCGTAAATACAAGAATATTAAAGTTTGTGTTTTGGATAAATTAGGATATTCGGCGAGTTTGGAAAATGTGCGGGAGTATCTTAAACGCGGGGATTTTGAATTTATTAAAGGTGATATTTGCGATGCTAAAGTTGTCGCTAAAGCAATGGCTAAAGCGGATATTGTTGTGAACTTTGCTGCTGAAGTAGCTGTCGACCGATCCATCGATGATCCGCAGTCTTTTTTGAAAACAGATATTTTTGGCGTTTACACGCTTTTAGAAGAAGCTCGAAAACAAAGGAATCTAAAAAAATTTATACAAATTTCAACAGATGAAGTATATGGTCAAATTTTAAAAGGGAGCTTTAAAGAAAATTCTGAAACTTTGCCCCGAAATCCGTACGCGGCTTCCAAGTTAGGCGGAGAGCGAATTGCATACAGTTTTTTTAAAACGTTTGGTTTGCCGGTTATTATTACCCGCGCGGCCAATAATTACGGTCCGTCAGCCTATCCCGAAAAAGTGATACCGCTTTTTATTACAAATCTTTTTGATGGCCTGCCTGTTCCAGTTTATGGCGAGGGTAAGCAAATGAGGGATTGGCTTTATGTCGAAGATCATTGCAGTGCTATTGATTGTTTGGTAAAAGCGGGGCAGGATGGCGAAGTTTATAATGTCGGCGCAGGTCAGGAGTGCACCAATATTAAATTGACAAAGCAAATTTTAAAATTGATGCATAAGGATGTGTCTTTCATCAAGTTTGTCGCCGATCGGCCTGGGCACGATTTTCGTTACAGCCTTGATTGCGCAAAGTTAAGAAAATTAGGCTGGGAACCAAAATACAATATTGCTGCCGGACTTCAAAAGACAGTCAGCTGGTATAAAGAAAATCAGGTGTGGTGGCGGCCGCTTAAGAATAATTTGGACAATCGTTTTGTCGGTGGATTTTGGGGGGCAAAAAAATGAAAGGTGTTCTTTTGGCTGGTGGCAGCGCCAAGCGCTTGCGGCCCTTGACGAAGGTTACAAACAAGCATCTTTTGCCGGTTTATAAAAAACCAATGATCTATTATCCTTTAGAAACTTTACTTAAGGCGGGGATCAAGGACATTTTGATTGTCACCGGTGGGGAACATGTGGGTGATTTTTTCCAACTGTTGGGTTCCGGAAAAGAGTGGGGCGCGCATTTTAGTTATGAAATTCAAGAAGGCAACACAGGTACGGGGGCGGCGTTACTTTTGGCGCAGGATTTTGTGCGTGATCAGGCGTTTATGGTAATTTTAGGTGATAATGTTGTTTGTGAAGATATTGGAAAGTTTGTCGACGATTTTAAGGCGCAGAAGGAAAAATTTAAAGCAAAAATTCTCATCGCGAAAGTTAAAGATCCCCAAAAATACGGAGTTGTCGAATTCTTGGGAAAGCGCATCAAGAGTATTGTTGAGAAACCGCAGGTTCCGGTTTCAAATTATGTTAACACTGGGTTATGGATGTTTTTGCCCGAAGTGTTTACGCTTCTTAAGGACTTGAAAAAAAGTCCGCGTGGCGAATATGAAGTTACTGATGTTCTCTCGTATTATGCGCGGGAAGAAGTTTTGTCGTATTCTATCCTTAAAGGTCCGTGGACGGATGCTGGCAGCTTTGAATCGCTTTACAATGCAACTGTTTTGATGAAGAAATTCGAAGAAAAGCAGGCAAAAAAGAATTAAATTTATGAAGGCTGCTAGAATTCTTGTTACCGGAGCTAACGGCTTTGTCGGGCAAGCACTTTGTCGGCGATTGATTGATCTTGGGTGTGATGTTTACGGCTTGGATCGCGCTGATCCGTTGTTCCCGGGATTTAGAGAATTTTATCGCAAAGATATAACCAAGGTATTTACGCTTAAAAATAATTTTGATTTTGTTTTTCATTTGGCAGCGTACAATGTGACGCATGTCGGTCATCCGGATGCTGACCTTTATCGCTTGGTTAATGTCCTTGGAACAGAAAGTGTTCTTAAATCAGTGCAGGCTGACCATTTTATATTTTTGTCGACCACAAAAGTTTATTTGAATCAAGGTAAGCTTATTAATGAGGATAGTCCGCTTTTGCCTTTGCAAGAGTATGAAAAAAGCAAGTTAGCTGCTGAACAACTTTGCTATGAAAATATTGATTCTCAGAATTTGTTGATTTTTCGCTCCGTCAATATTGTAGGAGCTGGACAACCTCCCAAGGCGGTTATTCCGGTTTTTTTTAGCAAGGCATCTTTGGGGGAAGTGCTGGAAATTTTTGCTCCCAGAGGATTGGTTTTGCAATTTTTGTTTGTTGAAGATATTGTTGATGCTTTTGTTAAGGTCATTGAAAAAGAAAATGTTTCGGGTATTTATAATCTTGCGTCAAGTGACCACATTCGTTTGGATCAATTAGCTCAAATGATTAAGGATATTTGTTGTTCTCGAAGCGCAATCCATTGTGTGGATCAAAGTGCGCCAATGTTTTCGCCGGTGAGTTCTGTCAAAGCTGAAAATACATTTGATTGGAAGGCTAAAACAACGATCAAAGAGATTTTAGAGAGTTACAAAAAGTAAATTTGCATATATGTGTGCGAGATGGTACATATATATGTATACTTTTGTATAGCGAGAGGTTAGAGGAGATTTGAGAGATGAATCTATATCAGAATAATGCGTTTAGGGTTTTGGGGCTTTTGACTAATGCGACGACTTCACAGATTGTGGCACGGGCTAATGAAATTAAAGTAAAGAAATCAGTCAATTTTGATGGTGGATATGAACATGATTTTGTGTGGTTAGGGCCACTCGATCGTAGCGAGGAGAATATTGCCAGCGCTGTTCAGCGTTTGGAAGATCCAGTACGCCGCATTAAACAGGAATTGTCTTGGTTCTGGCTGCAATCAGAATGTGACGCGCAGGCCGTTCAGGCTTTATGTGACAGCCGGTTTCAAGTGGCGTTTGATATTTGGCTCAAGGCTGGCGGGCTGACTGTTGATCAGCTTTATGAGCCGAAAATTTTTGCATTAACGACGTCAGAAGCTTTAACGGCTTTGCATAATCTTTTTGTCCTTTTTCAATCGATCCTCTTACGAAATGAACTGATATCGCAGGACGAACAGGTTATTGTCCTTTTTGAGAATATGTCTAAGAGTCCAGAAAATTGGGCGGTAGTTTTGCGGATTTTTAATTTTTTACACGCAAACGAAAATTTTTGGGACGTGGTTAAAAAGCGTATTGATGGCATGCAAGATCGGCGTGTGCAAAATATTTCCATGGATGAAATCAAGGAAAGTGCGCTTAATAATGCTCTTTCTGCGCATTTTTTCCTTATGACTAAAGCTTTGGGAAATCGTGATTTGTCGATATTAGATAAGCATATCGAAATTCTTGAAAATGCTGATATGCCGGTCGATCTTTATAAGTCAGGTCTTAACGCTGTTCTTAATTCGCGTATTGAAAGTATCAACTTACTTTGCGATGAATTTGTCCGTGAAAGAAAAGTTGCCGAGGATAAAGCAGATGGGGCTTTGTACAAAAACCTCTTTTATAAATATCGTGATAGCGCTAAACCCTTTATTGAAGATTGCAGTATTGTAGACCGCAATGGGATGACGGATTTTGGCGTTTCGCGCGAAAAAATTGCCAAATCGTTTCACCAATTGTCCTGGAAATTAAATAAAAGCGGCGATGTTTTAGGTGCTTTGGAAAGTATGAATGAGGCTTACAGGAATTTGTATTCAGACGCTTTAAAAATGGAGTGTGAAAAAGATGCGCAACGGATCGCCGCAGATGCGATTGAACAATATAGTAATGAAGCGACTAAGCTGATTAACCCCCTCAATGACAGCGCGCCGTTAGAGGAGATATTAAATATTAAGGAACAATATATCCATAACGTTAAGTCCGTTTTTTCGACGGGTGAAGCTTTTATGACGGAAAAATTGCAAATGATTTTGCGCGAGCTTGTGGCTAAGGAATTGAAATTGATTTCTGTTGAAGTCCATAATAAGTACCAGGCCTATGGACAGGCGCAAAGCATCATGAAAGAAGCGATTGATTGGGCGGTCGAGGCCAAGAATGATGCTTTTAAAGAAGAATTAGAAAGTGTTAAACGCGACTGGATGAAGGGCATCGAATGTGAAATTGCTAAGCCTCGTATTATTAAAGATTCAAGGCGAAAACCAGTTTTTGCATGGGTTGTCGGACTTATTCTTGTTGCTGCATCGGTCTTTTCGGTCTGGACGGCGATTGAGCTTTCATCAAAAACGCCTATTCCGCCGACGGATGTTATTTCTAAAGTTTTTTCATCGCAAGAAGAACCTTTGCGAACTACAAATGTAAAGACTTTGCAAGAGAATATTGCTTCGCAGTCAAGTTTTCTAGCAAATGGACGGTCGGTTTTAATGAAAGCTGCACCGGCTGTTATTGCTGTTGTTCCAGCAATTGTCCCATCACAGGTGCAAGCCCAAACGCCCAGAGAAAACATGATTCCTGTTGTTGTGGAGATGCCTGTTTCCACTGGGGATGCTGTTTTACTTCAAGAAGCGGCGCAGGTTAAGGCACAAATTCAACAACATAAAGAAAAGATCATAGGTATGGAAACTGAGATTGAAATGTTGCGGCGTGAAAACGAGGTTCGCCAGTCGTCGATTAACCGTTTGGACAATAAGATTGGGACAAATCCGGATAGTCCTGAGTATAATTTTTGGGTCAACGAGCATAATGATTTGGTTCGTGAACAAAATCAGGCGATTGAAATATCCCAAAAAAAGTATCAACAGTATCAGGACGAATTTAAGCGTCAGCAAGATATGATTATGTCTTACAATGAACGTTTCGCACGCTAGACTAAGGAGAGACATTAATCGTAAGAAAGTTATGAATCAAGAAAAGTCAGCCCATTTGGATTTCTTTGTTGAGATGGCCGTCGAGTTTTGGCGTTTAGAAAAGCGTTTTGGCAAGTTGAGTTCTTTTTTAAGTAAAGATGCGCAAAAAGCATTTGCTGATCAAATGCAACGGATGCGTCATGTTTTTGAAAAATATAATATTGAAATTCATGATCCTAGGGGTGAGATTTATATTGATGGCTGTAGTTTAAAAGCAATTTATATTGAAGAAGTTGATGACCTTCCCGCAGGTGTTTGCCGTGTTATCGAAACTATAAAGCCTTCTATTTGTTCTAATGGTGTCCAGATCTTTCAGGGCGAAGTCATTGTCGGACAAGGGAAAATACAAAAGTCCAATAAGGTCAGCACATGAGCCGGCTAACTGTTGATTTTGGCATTGATCTTGGAACGACCAATTCTGCGATCGCGCTTATGGAGCACGGGCAGGTCAAGGTACTGAAAAATTTTAAGCAAAGTGAAATTACTCCCTCGGTTGTGCGCATTGACGAGAAAGGTGGTATTATTGTTGGGCAAAGCGCCTATAGTCGTCTTTATGTTGACAGTCAAAATACATTCTCTGCATTTAAACTCCTTATGGGTACTCGCCAGACGAAAACTTTTGTTCGTTCTGGGCGTGTACTAAAGCCTGAAGAATTATCTGCTGAAGTTCTTAAGGATCTCAAGGCCACCGTTGGTTTGCGTCTGCCAAACGAACCGGATTTAAGCGCCGCGGTTATTACTGTTCCTTGCTGTTTTGAAATGACTCAATCGCAAGCTACGGCAGCTGCCGCAAAATTGGCTGGTATTGAGTTTGCGCCTCTTCTGCAGGAGCCGATCGCTGCGTCTATTGCGTATGGCTTTATGGAAAAAATGCCCAAAGGCTACTGGATTGTTTATGATTTAGGTGGCGGGACTTTTGATGTGGCACTGTTGTCGTCGCGTGAGGGGCACTTGGTTGTTGTTGATCATGGCGGCGATAATTATTTGGGGGGCGGTGACTTTGATTGGCGCATCGTCGAGGAAATTATTTATCCGCAATTGCGTCAAATGTATAACTTGCCGAATCTGGGGCGCACAACCTGTTACGGCTTGCTTAATGCTGTTCTTAAATATGCGGCGGAGGAGGCGAAAATCAATCTTTCCCAAAATGACAAGACAGAAATTATCGTTGAAGAAATGGAAAGCCTTAAAGATCATGATGGCAAATCTGTTAGCTTTTGTATCCCTTTTAACCGAGAACAGTTAAACTTTGTGATTGAAGAAGATGTTGAAAAAAGTATTCGACTTTTTCGTAATCTCTTGAAAAATCAAAAACTCTTGTCCTCAGATATAGGACATTTGATTCTAGTCGGTGGTCCGACACAGATCCCCTATATTCGGGAACGGCTAAAAAATGAGTTCCACATCCCGATTAATTATTCGGTAGATCCGATGACTGTTGTAGCTCAGGGTGCGGCGATTTATGCTGCTTCTCAGTTGCTTGGTTTAGCCTCGACTTGTAACGACAATCGGTTGGTTAATTTGGAATTGAACTATGAGCCGATGACAACAGCTTTGGAAGCTAGTGTAGCTGGAAAAATATTTACGCAAACTTTATCGCCGGGTATTAAGGTGCAAATTCGAAGCGTTTCGGGTGATTGGCAAAGCAGCATGCTTGAGATTAAGAATAATACTTTTTTTACAACACTTCATCTGCGGGCTAATCGCGTTAATACTTTTGAAGTCGTTTTGTTTGATGAAAACGGCAATCAGTTGCCGGTTGATCGTGATTCTTTTTCGATCAATCAGGGGATGTCCGTCGGCGCCCCACCATTGGCGCGTTCTATTGGAGTGGAATTGCACGACGGGAATTTTGATAGATTACTCAATAAAGGCGTTTCTTTACCGGTAAAAGCTTCTTATACATATCATGCGGCCAAAGACATTCATCCGGGGCAGGACCAAGAAGCTATTGAGATTCCCGTGCGCGAAGGTGAGAGCGACCGCTTTGAATTAAATCGTCATTTGGGGACTTTGGTTATTAGGGGGACGGATGTTGGACGGAAAATTCCCGTTAACTCGGACGTTGAAGTTACGATTTTTGTTGATCAGTCGCGCAGTGTTTCAGCTGAAGCTTTTATTCCGGTATTAGACCAGAAGTTTTCAATGAAAATTCCTAATATGACTTCGCCGTTGCCGGATATTAAGGATTTTTCTCTGATTCTTGAGCGTCAAGAGGTTCGCTGGAAACAGTTGGAGCAAAAGGCCGTCGGTTTAAAAATTTCTTTGGCTGAAGTTGTCGTTTTGGTTAATACTTGTTTTGCAGAAATTGGGCGCGAAATTACCGCTGCTGGTGGTGGGGATGTGATTGCGGTTGAAAAAGCGGATCGCAGAATTAAGGAATTAAAGGAATATTTGGATGCCGCCGAGAATATGGTGCTTTGGCCGGCATTGTTACAGGATTATAGGGATCGTTTGGCTGACGCGAGTGATATCGTCGAAAACTTTGGTGCAAATCCTGAATATGCCGACCGGTTGGCTTTGCTAAAGAAAGATGCTGATAAGGCTATCATTTTTAATGACAGCAAACGTTTGAATAAAGTGTTGGAAGATATTAATGATCTGAAATGGGAAATTTTATTTAGGCAAAAAGATTTTTGGATTGGCGCTTTTCAGGAGTTGCGGCAAAAAGATTTCAAGGGATTCACAGATCAGAAGCGTGCCACAGATTTGCTTGAGGAAGGTGCGCGCGCTTTGTTGCGTCAGGACACTGAGTCTCTACAGGGTATTACTATTGAATTATGGAAACTTATTTCGCGTGATGAACAAGCGCACATCACACGGACCGTCAATACGCGTTCTGGGATCAAGAGAAAGAAAAGTTGAAAGTATAAATCATGTCCGATAATTTTGAGTTTTTACCGCAATATACGCTAATCCGTGATACGTACACTATAGAAAGCGTCTTAGGTGAAGGAGCGTTTGGTGTTGTCTATAAAGTTCGGCATAAATTTTTAGGGATACAGGCGCTTAAGGTTTTTCATCCGGAAAAGATTCCTGAAAAGACAGCTGGTGATTTTTTAAATGAGGCGGTCATTCTTTCAAAGATCACGCATCCGAATGTTGTGCGTGTTTTTGAGGCCAATTATTTTGATTTGAACGGCAAGAGTGTTGCTTATGTCGCTATGGAATATGTCCCACACGGTACTCTTGATGCATATATCCGCAAAAAAGTGCGGCTTGATTTTGGTTTGGCTCTTGAGATTCAAAAGATGATTTGTCGCGGATTAGCACAAGCTCACGATTTTTTTCCGCCGGTTATTCATCGTGATGTCAAGCCGCAAAATATTATGATTGATTTAACCGGAAAGAATTTCATCGTTAAGGTATCAGATTTTGGACAGGCTAAACATGTAGACCCATTGACAAAGCTTGCCGATTCCGCCGGTACGCTTGCATATATGGCTCCGGAAGGTTTTTGGAATTATAAATCGCCTGCCAGTGACGTTTATTCAGCGGGAATGATTTTTTATATTATGCTTACCGGCATTGCCCCGTTTAAAATTCCACAAAGTGGCAAATATAAGGATAGTAAAGATATTGAGCGTGCGATACGTAAGGCGCGCAGTTTTCCCGCGCAGCCGCCATCGACGTTTAATTCTTGTATCGATGCGCACTTAGATGCGATTGTACTTAAATCTTTAGCAAATGACACTCTTAAACGGTATTCTGATGCGGGAGAATTTTTGGGTGCTCTTGAGAATTATAGCGCTTCCGAGGATTGTGTTTTGGAAAAACGCATTAATGAAGTTCTTGTTTTAGGGCAGCAATACCGTGATTTGCCAAAAGCCATTGAAGCAATGGAAGCGATTTTTAAGAGTTTGCCGCAGCAAAAACAAAAAATTCTTTATGAGCGTTACAATATTTTCTTGGAGAGCTGGAGGAAAGGCATCATAATGTGAATAAAACAATTTGTTTGATTGTTAAAACCGGGCCTTTAAAAGGGCATAAATATTTTGTGAAAGCTGATTGTCCTGTTTTGATTGGCCGGGGTCAAGAAGCAAACATTCGTATTGATTATGATAAGTTTTGTTCACGCAGTCACGCGGTTGTTTATTGGGAAAAAGAGGCCTGTTTTGTCAAGGACTTAAACAGCACCAATGGAACGCATGTTAACAAAGTCCGCATTTTGGGCAATGTGAAGTTGGAAAATCGCACGATGTTAAGTTTTGGGGCGACGGATTTGGTGGTTTTTATCATAGATGGCCTGTATGACGCCAAGTCTTTGATGGACATCGTTTAGCAACTGGAAGAAGGAATTGAGCTGTTATGAAAAAAACAAGAATTTTGATTTGCGGAATACTTCCTCCGCCGAATTTTGGTCACAGCATGCTTTACAAGGCGCTTATGGAATCACGCTTTGTACAGGAATTTGATGTTATCTTTTTTAATATGAAGTTTTGGTCGTATGAGAAGCACAAAAAAATAACAGCTGCCAAGCTTTTTAAATTTATTCAGTATTATTTTCAATTTGTTGGTCTTCTTCTTGTCAAACGGCCAGAGTATGTTCTTTACGCGATAAGTTTTGACAAATTGCCATTTTTAAAAGATTTTGTTTTCTGCATGAGCGCGCGGATTTTGGGTTGTAAAGTTGTTCTTCATGATATGGGTCAGTATGTACGTGAACTTTATGATTCTTCAACGGGGCTTTATAAATTCTTGATCCGCTTGATGTTAAAATGTATGATCGCAAGTATTGTTCTTGGTGAGCTGACGCGTAAAGTTTATTTTGGGTTAATGGATACGGATCGGGTTTATGCGGTTCCCGGCGCAGTAGCCGATTCGGCGGGTCTTTTGCCGCAGCTTTTGCATCAACCATCGGATAAAAAAATCAAGGTGCTGTTTTTTTCTTTTCTACAAAAGTCCAAGGGGATTTGGGTCGCTTTACAGGCTATGCCAAAGGTGATCGAGCAAAATCCGAATGTGTATTTTACTTTTGCTGGTCCGGCTGAGTCTCCGGAGTTTATCGTACAAATGCAGGATTTTATCAAGGGCAAAAAGTTGGAATCTCATTTTGAGTATGTTGGTTATGTCGGGGATGAGGAAAAACGGACCGAATATTTTCGTAGAAGTGATATTTATATTTTTCCGACGTTGCGGGATGTTTTTGGTTTGGTTCTTTTGCACGCGATGGCTGAGGGCCGTGCGGTTGTTGCTTCAGTTGAAGGGTCGATACCGGAAATTGTCGATGATGGGCAAACCGGCTTACTTTTTCCTAAAGGTGATGATGTGACCTTGGCAAAAAAAATATTACTCTTAGCCAAAGATACTCAATCTCGTGTTATGATGGGCAAAAATGGTCGAGCAAAATACGAACGAGATTATACTTTGGATGTTTATGCCCAGAGAATGAGCGTTGTATTTAAGGATCTTTTACTGGTCAATAATATTAAAAAAAAATGATTTTTGTTTGATGGTCAATGCTTTTTTGTTTGGGCGTTAAATGTTTTAACTCCGTATTTTATGGATTTATTTAAAAAGTCCGTCAAATTTTTAGGTTATGATGACGGTTTATTTTGAAAATGCCTGCCCCTTTTGCGGCTTTTCGCCGAAGATTAAAAACAAAGGAATATTTGTTTTAAAATGACGACGGCATTTTTTAATATTCTTGGTGTAAGGATTAGTGCGGTTAATTTAAATGCAGCCTGCGCCCAGATTGAAGGCTGGATCGTGGATCAGGTAAGGACGTATGTCTGCGTGGCGCCGGTGTCGACGATTATCGATTGTCAGGATGATCCTGTGTATCGGTCGATTGTGAATAATGCCGGGATGGTCACGCCGGACGGAATGCCGATTGTTTGGTTGGGCCGCTGGCGTGCAGGAAAGATGGTCTGTCGGACATATGGTCCGGATTTGATGAATGCATTTTGTGCGTTAAGCCAGAATAAAGGATATAAACATTTTTTTTATGGCGGATCAGGGGTGACTAACCGGCTTTTAGTTGAAAATTTAAAACGACGGTTTCCAAAACTTTTGATCGTTGGGCATCATGCTCCACTTTTTTTGGTTTCAAGACAAAAAGAAAAACAGGAAATTATTGACCAGATCAATGCGTCAGGAGCAGATGTTTTGTGGATTGGGTTAGGGTCGCCCAAACAGGATTTTTGGATGTCCGTCCATCGTTCGCAAATTAATGTGCCGGTTATTATCGGGGCGGGTGCAGCATTTGATTTTCTTGCCGGAACAAAACGTCAGGCGCCAAGCTGGTTGCAAAAAAGTGGTTTTGAGTGGCTCTTTCGGCTTTGTTGTGAACCACGGCGTTTGTGGCGGCGGTATCTTTTTGGGAACGCACGTTTTGTATATTTAATTATTAAAAATGAAATTTTTCGAAAAACGATTTCTTCTGACGGGTGCGCATGAAAGTTTTTAGCCGGATATATCTTATAAAGTTATTTTACATTTGTATTGATGTTTTTTTTGTCACTTTAGCTGTTTATTTGGCTTGTTGGCTACGTCGAGAAACATTACCATTTTCTGTGCATATCGGTGATTTTTTTAACTCAAAGAGTTCGATTCATTATATTTTTATTTTATGGCTTTTGGCGATTGTCTTGATTAATAATATTAACGGTTTATATCAGACTCGTCGGGAATTAGCTGAAAGTATTGAAATTTGGAAAGTGGTACGATCGGTTTTTCATTCTGTTATTGTTACAGTTGTTGCGATTTACTTCTTTAAGATAGAGGCCTTTCCCAGGACTGTGATTGTCTTGGCGGGATTTTTTATTATCATTTTTTTGTCATTATGGCGTATTTTTAAACGTGTGTTTGTTCTTTTTTTAGTGTCTCAAGGTTACAATAATTTTAATGTTCTAATCATTGGATCAGGTAAGGTTGGAAGTGCTTTGGCACAGGAGATTAAAAAAAGAAAGGCTCTTGGGCTAAATATTCTGGGATATTTGGATGACCAGATGGCTCCATCTGTAACTTGCCAAGGGCATCCTATTCTTGGGAAGATTGCGGATTTTCCTGTCATTGCACAGCAGAACTTTATTAATATGGTTTTTATAACAAGTCATCATGATAGCCAGGTTTTTCTTCAGCTGCTTGAGCAGGCGCGCGAAATGCGTCTTGCGGTGCGCGTTATTCCGGAAGGTTTTGAGTTAACAACCGGTGAATTTGGGAAATACAATATTGGTTTTATTCCCGTTCTTGAATATTTTAATCAGGGTGGTGAGTTTAGGCATCCTGGAAAACGTGTTTTTGATTTTGCTGCGGCTTCTTTGATGCTCATTGCATTTTCCCCTTTGTTTGTTGTTTTAGCCGTTTTGATCAAGCAGGACAGTAAGGGACCTGTTTTTTATTTGTCTCGTCGATATGGGCGCAGTGGACAGGAATTCTTGATGTACAAATTTCGTAGCATGGTCAGTAATGCTGATGATCTGCAAAGTCAGTTGCAGCATAGAAATGAAGTTGACGGCCCAATTTTTAAAATTCGCAGCGATCCGCGTGTTACGGAGTTTGGAAAGTTCTTGCGAAAGTTTAGTCTCGATGAGCTTCCGCAGCTTATTAATGTTTTTAAGGGGGAAATGAGCTTGGTTGGCCCCAGGCCTTTTCCGATTGAACAGATCGAAAAGGAAGATTTGCGCCAGCTCAAGCGTCTTGAAGTTAAGCCGGGAATCACAGGGCTTTGGCAAATTCGCGGACGCAGCGATATTTCTTTTAGCAGGCTTATTAAATGGGACATTTGGTATATTAACAATTGGTCGTTTTGGCTGGATATTAATATTCTTTTGCAAACGGTTCCAGTTGTTGTAAAAGGTAAAGGCGCTTATTGATTAATTTTTAGATAACCAGTTTAGCAATAAGGCCGAGTATCTTATAAAATGGAACATCCTTTACAGAAAGTAAAATATGTCAAAAACTAAAAAAGCACTCATTTCAGGGATTACGGGACAGGACGGTTCGTATTTAGCTGAATTTCTATTGAAGAAGGGTTACGAGGTTTATGGCTTGATCCGTCGCTCCAGTACGTTTAATACTGATCGTATTGACCATCTTTATCAGGATCCTCATGAAAAGGACGTGCGCTTGAGTCTCGTTTACGGTGATCTTAACGATGCGAGTTCTCTTAATCGGATTATTAAAACAATCAAGCCTGATGAGATTTATAACTTGGGCGCGCAGAGTCATGTAAAGGTTAGTTTTGAGATTCCCGAATACACTGCTGAGATAACCGGTGTTGGAACGACACGGCTTTTAGAAGCTATTCGTGATAGCGGTATTCATACAAAATTTTATCAAGCTTCAAGCTCGGAAATGTTTGGTAAAGTTTTAGAAACACCACAAACTGAAAATACGCCGTTTTATCCGCGCAGTCCTTACGCTGCTGCGAAAGTTTACGCGTATTGGATGACAGTCAATTATCGTGAGGCGTATGATATGTTTGCCTGCAACGGGATTTTATTTAATCATGAATCTCCTCGGCGTGGTGAAACGTTTGTTACTCGCAAAATTACAATGGCTTTAGCGCGTATCAGGGCTGGTGTTCAAAAGAATCTTTATTTAGGCAACCTTGATGCCAAGCGCGACTGGGGTTTTGCCGGTGATTATGTTGAGGCTATGTGGCTTATGTTGCAGCAGAAAAAAGCGCAGGATTATGTGATTGCCACGGGTGAAACACATTCGGTTAAGGATTTTTTGGACGAAGCTTTTAGTTGTGCCGGTTTGGATTGGGAAAAATATGTTAAAATCGACAAGCGTTATTTGCGTCCGACTGAAGTTGATTTGCTTTTGGGCGACAGCACAAGGGCTCGTAAAGATTTGGGCTGGAAACCAAAAGTCAATTTTAAGCAATTGGTTAAAATGATGGTTGATGCGGATATGGCTTTGATTGATCGTCAATTACACGGCACCAAAGGAAGACAGCAAAAATGACAAATTTAAAGAAGAGTTTTTGGGTTAAGCAAAATGTGATTGTCACCGGCGGATCCGGATTTTTAGGTAGGGCTGTTGTTTCTCAACTTAAGGCGCGTGGTTGCAAAAAGATATTTGTGCCGCGCAGTAAGGAACACGATTTACGTAAATCTTCCGTCATTAGACGTATGATTAAGAAAATTGAACCGGATATGATTATTCATCTGGCTGCTTCCGTTGGTGGCATTGGAGCTAATCGAGAAAATCCCGGCAAGTTCTTTTATGATAATCTAATCATGGGTGTTGAACTTATTGAACAGTCGAGGCTTTTAGGTGTCAAAAAATTTGTCGCAATTGGCACGATTTGCGCTTATCCAAAATTTTTGCCTGTCCCATTTAAGGAAGACGATCTTTGGAATGGTTATCCTGAAGAAACCAATGCCCCGTATGGTTTGGCTAAAAAAATGTTGCTTGTTCAGGCGCAAGCTTATCGTCAGCAATACGGGTTTAATACGATTTATTTATTGCCTGTTAATCTCTACGGTCCGCACGATAATTTTTCGCCACAATCGTCCCATGTTATTCCGGCTTTGATAAAGAAATGTCTTGATGCAAAAGCTGCGGGGCAGAAGTCAATTACGGTTTGGGGTACGGGCAAAGCCACACGTGAATTTCTTTATGTGGATGATGCGGCACGGGGGATCTTAATGGCCGCTCAAAGCTATAATAAGAGCGAACCGGTTAATTTGGGTGCTGGTTTTGAAATTTCTATCAAAAATCTTGTGACGATGATCACTTTTTTGACGGGTTTTAAGGGGAGCATTGTCTGGGATACATCTCAACCTGATGGGCAGCCGCGCCGATCTTTAGACACAACCCGTGCTTATGAGCAGTTTGGCTTTAAATCTAAAGAGACTTTTGCCAACGGCCTAAAAAAAACAATTGCGTGGTATATTGCGCAGAAAAAAGTTAGTTCATGATTTTTCCAAAAATCATATTTTGGTCTGATCGGGTGATGTATTTTTGTTTTTTACCGCTCGTTTTCTTTTTACCGATTTCGACGGCGATCTTTGAAATCTTTTCATGCCTGATTATTTTTTCATACTTGGTCAATCGGATTAGTGTTTTTATTTTTGCTTATAAAAATAAGCAGAGTTTGCGGTCTGCTGGAGCTGTTTGGCAGGCGTTGATTAGTAATTGCAAGCCTTTTGGATATCCTTTTGTTTTGTCGGCTGGGGTTTTTGTGTATGCGACTTTTTTATCTGTTCTTGCCAGTCAATTCCCTGCTTTAAGCTGGAGAGGTTTTTTTGGTAAGACGTTAGAGGCCACGCTGTTATTTTTTGCTGTTACTCAATGTATGATTAGTCGCCGACGGTTAAATATTTTCTTGAGTATATTTTTAGTGTCAGCGGTTTTTGTTTCGATGGATGCTGGGTGGCAGTATTTCTTTAAAAAAGATTTTATTTTTGGGCATGCTTTTACTGGCGATGGGCGGGTGAGTTCTTGTTTTGGACATCCTAATGATCTTGGTGCGTATCTTGTTATTCCATTGGCGTTTTTAATTTCATTGTTGCTGTCGGCTTGGTCAGCACGACGGGAATGTTCTGTTTATTTTGACATTTCCGTTGATGGTTTTTTACGTGTTTTTGTTGTTTCTATTGGAGTTTTTCTAACAGCCGTGACTTTGGGGTGGACTTTTTCTCGTGGAGCGTGGATTGGTTTTACCGCATCAATGGTAACTTTATCTTTTATAAATCGTAAAAAATGGTATTTCCCGCTGATATTGACGGTAATTTTTCTTGTTGTGTTTGCTTCCCAGATCGGTTCGATACGCAATGTTTCGTTTGTGACTGATGACATTTTCTTTGATGGACGTTTTCGTGCTGAACGTTTTGAGTCAGGAAATCCAACGATAAAAGGCTCCAATCTAAAATATGCGTTGGAAGATTTCCGTTTGGCGCTTTCGCGTTTTAGTGGTACAGGAAGGTTTGGATTTTGGCGCGAAACAGTTCAGGTTGCTCTTGCAGCGCCAATATTCGGGACGGGGCTAAATACTTATTCTAAAGCGGCGCCGCGGTATAATAAAAAATGGACAGGATATTATGCTCATAACTGTTATTTGCAAATGTTGGCGGAAATTGGTGTCGTTGGCTTGGCATCATTTTTTCTTGTCATTTATGTGTTTGCCCGTACGACTTTAGCAGGTTTAAGAAAAGTCTCCCAAGGTTTTTATAGAACCATTATTGCCGGTTTATTTGCAGGGTGGGTTGGTTTCTTGGTTCATAGCGGATTTGATACGAACTTTTATTCAACGCGACTTGTCAATTTGATGTGGATTAGCATGGGGTTGATCGTTGCTGTATTTTTTTTGGCGCAAAAGGAGAATTCTAACCTTTAATTTCATGAAAATCATGGATCCCTGTAAGATGAAGTCCTATGAAAAATTTCGGCTGGACAAAGTAATCTTCTTACGTATAATATTTTAATTCTTTATCCCCAAATTTATTAACACGCTTATATATTTTTTTAGAGAAGGAAGGCCTTATGAGTAAACTTACTGTCAAAGATCTTGATGTTAAGGGTAAAAAAGTTTTAATTCGTGTGGATTTTAATGTTCCTCTTGATGATAAACTTAATATTACTGATGATCGGCGCATTACCGAAGCGTTGCCTACGATTGAATATGTCCTAAAACAGGGAGCATCGAAGGTGATTTTGATGAGTCATTTGGGCCGCCCGGAAGGCCAAGTCGTCGAAGATCAAAGACTTGCCCCCGTTGGGAAACAATTGGAAAAACTTTTAGGACAAAAAGTCCTCTGCACCAAAGATTGCGTCGGCGATGAAGTCAAGGCCGCTATTGCCGCTAGCAGCGAGAAAGTGGTTCTTCTCGAAAACTTACGTTTTCACAAAGCTGAAACCAAAAATGATCCTGCGTTTGCCAAACAGTTAGCGTCTTTGGCTGATGTTTTTGTTAATGATGCTTTTGGAACTTCACATCGCGCGCATGCCTCAACGCATGGGGTTACGCAATATCTTAAATCTGCTGCTGGTTTTCTTCTTGAAAAAGAGATTCGCTATTTAGGACAGGCGACCAACAATCCGGCCAAGCCGTTTGTTATTATTTTAGGCGGTGCTAAAGTTTCGGACAAGATTGCACTGATTGAAAATATGCTGCCTAAAGTCGATTCGATTATTATCGGCGGAGGAATGGTTTATACGTTTTTAAAAGCTTTGGGCAAAGAAATCGGGACGTCGCTTTTGGAAGTGGACAAGATCGACACAGCCAAATCAATTCTCGAAAAAGCCAAGGCTGCTAAAGTCAATATTGTTTTGTCATCGGACTTTGTTGCGGTTAAGGATTTTAAAAATCCATCTGAACTTAAAATTGTTAAGGACCTTGAGCCTGGCTGGGCTGGCGTGGATATCGGGCCCGAAACCCGCAAAGCGTTTAAGGCGGTTTTGTCGACGGCCAAGACTGTTGTTTGGAACGGGCCGGTTGGTGTTTTTGAAGTTAAAGAATATTCCAACGGCACGCGCGAAATTGCAGAATATTTAGCCAGCCTTAAAGGTGTGGTCACGATCGTCGGCGGAGGAGACACCGCCGCGGCGGTTGCAAAGTTTAATTGTGAAGAGGGGATGACGCATATTTCAACCGGTGGCGGCGCTTCGCTTGAGCTTTTGGAAGGCAAAGTTTTGCCGGGCATCGCGGCGTTGACAGAGAAGCAATAGACGTTGGACGCTAGACGGTAGTATCAAGTTATCATTATTGAAATTGACAATAGCTAAGTAAGGATTTAATTATGCGAAAAATTATTATTGCTGGAAATTGGAAAATGTACAAGACCTCGTTTGAGGCTATTGAACTGGTGACGGAACTTAAAAGAACTTTAGGCGACATGACAGAAGTTGATGTGGTTGTTTGTCCGCCTTTTACAGCACTCTCTGAAGTCAAAGATGTCCTAAACGATTCCAGTATTGCTTTAGGCGCGCAGAATATTTATTGGGAGGATTTTGGTGCATTTACCGGCGAGGTTTCGGCTCCCATGATCAAAGCGATCGGTGTTGAATATGTCATTCTCGGCCACAGTGAACGCCGTCAATTTTTTGGTGAGACAGACGCAACCGTCAACAAAAAGATCAAGGCTGCTTTAAAACACGTGCTTATTCCTATCGTTTGTATCGGCGAAGTTTTAAGTGAGCGCGAGGCTGGAAAAACTTTTGATGTGATCAAAACCCAATTGGAAGGTTCCCTTGTTAACTTGAGCGCTTCTGAAATGGAAAATATTGTTTTGGCCTATGAACCGGTTTGGGCCATTGGTACGGGCAAGACGGCAACACCGGCGCAAGCTCAAGAGGTGCATAAATTTATTCGGGACTGGTTGACCAAAAAATACGACGCCGCTATTGCCAACAAGGTTCGCATTCAATACGGTGGCAGTGTCAAGCCTGAGAATACCGCTGAGCTGATGGGCCAGCCGGATATCGACGGGGCTTTAGTCGGGGGTGCTAGTTTAAAAAGCGATTCGTTTACGGCAATTGTCAAGAATTGCCTGACACTTAAGTGATAAGTTAAGAAAGGGAAGATATGACATTTGTTCTGATTATTCATTCGTTGGTGTGCGTTCTTTTAGTCACCGTGATTCTTATGCAATCTGGTCGCGGAGGCGGCTTGACGGAAGGGTTTGCGGCGGCCGAAACGATGTTTGGGGCTAAGACCAACGAATTTATGGTGCGCGCAACGAGTGTGTTGGCCGTTTTGTTTGTTATTACCAGTTTAACTTTGGCCCATTTTTCTGCCCGTCGGGACCAGTCGCTTATGGATCGCTTGATGGACAAGACAAAAAATCCGGATATTAAAATCAACATTCCTTTAGATGACAAAGAGCAGAAAAAGGATGTGCCGACTCCTGCTGTTTCTGTGGGAAGCAAAGAAGAAAAAGCGGAGGTTGTTCCAGCCGCAGAAACTTCAGTGGACCAAAAGTCTTTGCCAGTTACAGCAACAAGCGCTCCAGTTGCCGAAAAGAAGCAATAATTTCGTTCGATTTTCTCATGGCCTATTTTTCGCAGAATTGCAAAAATTATTTGTGCCAACTTTTCTTTATCGTCGTATTCTTATTTAATTTTTCCGTCGTAGCCGGGGCGCAGGAACCCCGCTACGGCGGGAGTCTTATTCTCTCTTCAATTTCAGACCCCAAATCGTTTAACGATATCACCGCACAAGAAACTTCGACACACACCGTGACCGGTTATATTTTTGAAGGACTTACCAAGCTTAATGCGATGACCCTTAAAGCCGAGCCGGCTTTGGCCGAAAGTTGGCAGGTCACCGAAGATGGCTTGACTTGGACTTTTTATTTGCGGGCGAATGTGCGCTGGAATGACGGGCAGCCATTTGGAGCGGACGATGTTGTTTTTACTTTCAATGATTTGATTTACAACGACGATGTTGTTTGTTCCAGCCGTGATATTTTTAAAATTGACGAAAAAATTTTTAAAGTTGAAAAAGTTAATGATTTGACCGTTAAGTTTACGCTTCCGGTTAAGTTTGCGCCTTTTTTGCAAAGTATGGGTCAGCCAATTTTGCCAAAGCATAAGTTGGCCGAAGCTGTGGCGCAAAAAAAGTTTAACTTCACTTGGGGCATTGATACAAAACCTCAGGAGATTGTGGGAACCGGGCCGTTTAAATTAGCATCTTATTTGCCCGGCGAGCGCTTTGTCCTTGTCCGCAATCCTTTGTATTGGAAAAAATCCGAAAGCGGTCAAAATCTTCCGTATTTGGAACGAATCATTTACCTGATTGTTCAAAATCAGGACACGGCGATGCTCAAGTTTCTTGACGGAGAAGTTGATTTTATCTCTTTGCGCGGGTTTGAGTATCCGATGATTAAGCC
>CAYNSM010000001.1:0-102402 GCA_964400065.1 uncultured Planctomycetales bacterium | reverse complement strand
CGCGAAACGCCGCTGGTTAAAAATATTTTGTTTTTTGCGGCGATTTTAGGGCCGGGTGTCATTACCGGAAGTGTGGATAATGACGCCGGCGGGATTACAACTTACTCGGTGGCTGGCGCGGCGTATGGGTATGATTTGATCTGGACGTTAATTCCGTGTTTCATCGCACTTATTGTCGTGCAGGAAATGAACCTGCGCATGGGTATTTTTACCGGCAAGGGTTTGGCGGATTTGATTCGCGAAAATTTTGGGGTTAAGTTTACGTTTTTTTTATTTCTGGGTTTATTCTTCGCGGACATCGGAAACACGGCCACCGAATTTGCCGGGGTCGCTGGAAGTTTGCAGATTTTTGGTGTTAGCAAATATATTTCGGTGCCCTTAACTGCGCTGGGCGTTTGGTTTCTTGTCACAAAAGGAAATTATAAAGTCACTGAAAGAATCTTTTTGTTGTTTAGTTTTTGCCTGTTGTCTTATATCGTTTCTGCTGTTATGGCTCATCCTCATTGGGGCGAAATCGGCGCGGCCGTGATCAAGCCAAATATCCGTTTTGAAAAAGATTATCTGATTTTGGTTTTAGGCATTATCGGGACGACGATCGCCCCTTGGATGCAGTTTTATATGCAGTCGGCGGTTATCGAACGGGGAACCAAGCCGGAGGAATACAAATGGGCGTTAGTGGACGTCATCGTCGGCTGTATGGCGACCGTGGTCGTCGCCTTTTTTATTATTGTTTCGTGCGCGGCCACATTACATCAAAATGGTATTGTTATCAATGAAGCGAAAGATGCGGCCATGGCGCTTAAGCCTTTGGCCGGCGCTTTTGCGGGTGAAGTTTTTGCTTTTGGTCTTTTCATCGCCTCCGTTTTTTCGGCGACGATTTTGCCTTTAGCGACATCGTTTTATATTTGTCAGGCGTTTGGCTTTGAAGCGGGCATTGATAAAAGAGTGGAGGAAGCGCCGCAATTTTATACCTTGTTTGCGTCGATTATGACTTTTGGCGTGGCGATTATTTTGGTCCCGAATGCGCCCTTGATTCAAATTACGATCTGGACACAGATTATTAATGCGATATTTTTACCGCTGGTTTTAGTTTCGATGGTCATTATGGTTAATAACAAAGATATCATGGGCGAACATGTTAATAATCATTTTCAAAACGTGATTGCCTGGACGACGACGGGCATTTTGGTCCTTTTGTCGGCCACGCTTTTTATTATGCCGCTTTTATCGCGCCTGTTTCATTTTTAAATCAATGCGAAGCAAAAGGAGTTTTTATGAGCCAAACAGAAAAGGGACAAACTGCCAAAAAGAAAAAAGGTTTGTTGGGCAAGTGGCTTGACGAATTGGACAAAAAAATGCAGGAGAAAGCCAAGGAAAGCTGCGGCTGTTCTTCGAGCAAATCAAAGGGCGGCAAATGCTGTTAAATTTTACGGATTGGTTGACGTATCAGATTTTTGGGTTGGATCCGACGACGCTTTTTGCCCAGACGGTTAATTTCTTTATTTATGATTCAATCAAGATCCTCGCTTTGTTGTTTGGGATGATCTTTGCCATTGGTTTTTTGCGCACATTTTTACCCCAGCAAAAAGTCAAAGCGTGGATGGAAAAAAAAGGCGGTGCCGGTTATTTTTTTGCGGCACTTTTTGGCGCGGTGACGCCGTTTTGTTCGTGCTCGTCGATTCCGCTTTTTTTAAGTTTCATTAAAGCGGGAATTCCTTTAGGGATTTGTTTTTCTTTTCTTGTCACTTCCCCGTTGATCAACGAATATTTAGTTGTTTTGATGTTGGGTTTTTTTGGCTGGAAAATTACGGTTGCTTATGTTTTGAGCGGACTTTTCGTCGGGATTTCTTCAGGGTTAGTTTTAGGAAAATTAAAGCTGGAAAAATATTTGGAATCCGACTTTGCGTTTGAGCATTCGTCCGAAGAACAACAGGCGAGTGTCGGTAATTTTAAGGCGAGGATTATTTTTGGATTTCACGAAGCCATTGCAATTGTTCAAAAAATTTGGGGCTGGGTTTTAGCTGGTGTGGGCATTGGTGCGGTCATTCATAATTATGTGCCGCAGGAGATGATTCAGGGCGTGATTGCTAAGACGGGAATTTTTTCGGTGCCGATTGCAACGTTGATAGGAGTTCCCATGTACGGCAGTTGTGCGGCGATTGTCCCTGTTGCTGTTGTGCTTTTCCAGAAAGGGATTCCATTGGGCACAGCATTGGCTTTCATGATGGCGGTGGCCGCTTTAAGCTTGCCTGAGGCGATTATGCTGCGGCGCGCGATGAATCTGCGGTTAATCGGAATTTTCTTCGGTATTACGTCAACGGCAATTATTGTCATTGGGTATTTGTTTAATTTTTTACAAACGGTTTTAGTCAAGTAAGCAGTGGCCCGGAGCTTGGTTTCTTGCTTAAGAAAAAAGTTGTGTTACAATGAGCCCCACAAATTAAAGGAGGGGATGTTTTATGAAATTTTCGCTGGTAGTTTTTTTATTCTTTACGTTTTTTATCATCGTTAATTTGGTGCAGTATCTTATGCAGCGGCCGGATTTTATGCGCCGGGTTCAGGAATTTTTTAGCAGTCTTTTAGGGGAAGGGAATAATTTTAAAACCGGAGGGGATATGAAGAAAAATTTATTGGTGTTTTTGGCAGTCGTAGGTCTTGTGATTTTTGGTGTTGTTTCATTTGGCTGGATTGATGTCCACCCGACGGAAGTTGCCGTTGAGATTAACAAGGTTGCCGGGAAGGTGAGCGAAAAGCCCTTAGGGGTTGGGTATCATTTTTATAACCGGTGGATTACGGACATGGTCATTTATAAAGTCGCTGCCCGCGCATATCCGTCGGATACCTTATCTAGTGAAGAGTCCAAGAAATATACTTTGGAACTTAAGACCAATGACGGACAGAATGTTGAAGTGGACTTGACCATTATTTTTGCTCTTGATTCTCAGGCTGTTCCGCTTTTGCATCAGCAGGTTGGCAGCAATTACGAAGACCAAATTCTTTTGCCGCAAATCCGCTCTGAGGCGCGTTTGGCCATCGGAAGTTTTTCAGCTGAAGAAATTTATCAGGGTAAAGTGCGCGACACAATGCAGCAGGAGATCAAACAAAAATTGATCAATGCTTTAGTCAAGTATCCTGCAATTCATATTCATGATGCGTTAATTCGTCAATTCCAATTTAGTGCAGATTTTCAAAAAGCGATTGAACAAAAGAAATTAGCTGGTCAGCAAGTTGAGATTAATAAAAATAGAGCGTTGGCGCAAGAAGAAGAAGCTAAGCGCCAAGAAGCCGAAGCGCGCGGCGGTAAATTAAAAGCTGTTCAAGAGGCTGAAGGTCGGGCGCAGTCGGCCAAAATTGAAGCAGATGCGAATCGTTATAAGTTGGAGCAGGAAGCAGCCGGTAATCTTGCTCGTTTGAAAGCCAATGCCGAAGGGCAAAAGCTTTTGGCCGATGCCGTCGGTGGCGGTCAAAATGTCGTCGCACTTAAGTTTGCGGAAAATATTTCGGATAAACTGCAAATTTACGGTTATCCCGTCGGGCAGCAGACAACGTCGATTATGGATGTTTCCGGCGTGTTTGGGCAGATGTTTCATAAGCAACAGTAAAAGAATTGTCAAAATATCTTCTTGACAGCTTTAGGGTAGCTATGTATACTTTGAACCGTAGTAAACAAAAGATTAGCGATTCTGTGCCGCAAGGAGAGGATTTGATCTTTGCGGCCTTTTTAATTTCCTAATCTTTTCCCCGTCATGTTGGTCTAGTGTTCAGGTATTCTGAAACATAAGCAGGGCGAGGGGCCTGAGCGCTTTACTATAATGTAGGGGAAAGGAGGCAACAAACAAATGGCAAAAGGAAAAGTCAAATGGTTTAGCGACCAAAAGGGGTATGGTTTCATTACTCCGGAATCCGGCAACGATGTTTTCGTACACCACAGCTCTATTCAGGGTGAAGGTTACAAGACATTAGCTGAAGGTCAGGAAGTCGAATTCCAAATCGAAAAAGGTCCTAAGGGCGAACAAGCTACTAACGTAGTTAAGCTGTAAGCCTTAAAAATAGAGACCCGGTTCTTCACAAGAGAGCCGGGTCTTTTTCTGCAATAATATGTTATACTTTCAGTGTGTTTTCCTTCTCTAATAAATCTGTTCTGTCAGTTCTTTATTCAATTTTCGTATAGGTTTTTTCTATTTTTATTACCTAAAAGGTTTTATGTCTAAACTTTTTTGCTGTAAACGCATATCATTTTCCCTTCTTCGAAAAGCAATCAACGTCGTTGTGGTGCTTTGCTTTAGTTTGTTTACTGTTGTGGGGCCAGCGGGTAGTCAGATAATTTCTGGTCAATCGATTGGGTTGACCCCCGTGTTTTCTCCACCTGTTTTAAGAGGCATGACGGTTCATCCCGAGAATCCGCTGTTGTTCGATTTTATCGTCGATCGCGGACAGGACAAAATCGGCAATGACTTGCTCAAAGACGAAAGTACGAAACTCATCAAATATTTTCTGACCTCGATGACTATTCCCGATAAGGACGCGTGGGTCAATCTTTCACCGACCGAAAAAGACCGGATTATTCCCGATGCCTTAGGCCAAACCGAAATGGGTAGAGCAATGCTCGAGCAAGATTATGTTTTAAAACAGCTTGCCGCGTCGCTGACTAATCCGGAAACAGATTTGGGAAAGAAGTATTGGGATCAAGTTAATAGATTAGAGACGCTGGAAAAAACTACCAGCGTCCAGCGACCAGCGACCAATAATTTTAATAAAGTCTGGATCGTCCCCGACGGAGCTACGGTCGTCGAGAAGGACGGTTTTGCGTATATTACGGAAAGCAAACTGAAGGTGATGTTGGATGAAGATCGATCTCTTGACGGACAACGGTCCGTCGAGATCGATACCGGAGCTCCGTCGACGGTGCAAAAGAATTTAACTCCCCCTAACCCCCTCTTTAAAAAAGAGGGGGGAAGCGTTTCCACTCAAGTTTTTCGCGAGATGATTTTGCCCAAGCTCGTCCAAGAAGTCAACAGCGGCAAGAATTTTGCCGCGACGCGACAAGTGTATCAAAGTGTTATTTTAGCCGCATGGTACAAGCGAGCGCTCAAAGATTCTCTTTTGGGACGAATTTACGCTGATAAAAGCAAGATCGCCGGTGTCGAAACAGACGTCAAAGACATTAAACAAAAAGTTTACGAGCAGTATCTGGAAGCGTTCAAAAAAGGCGCGTACAACGTTATCAAAGAAGAACCCGGCCCCGACGGGGATTTGATCCCGCGAAAATATTTTTCGGGGGGGCAAATTATGGCTAGTGCTCCAACGGTTGTCAGCACTCCGGCCGCGATCAGGGGTGTTGAAGGTGCAATTAGTGAATTGGGGGATCAACTCGCTCTCGTCGCCGCTGGTGGGGTTGAAACGCCTGATGAAGTAATATCTACAGTTGTCCCTAAGGGGCCTTTCCTTGGGGAGGATTCAAAGTTAGTTGTAATGCCCAGTGGATTGACTCTTGAGTACAAAAATGTTTCTAGAATAGGTATCGATCAGAATTTTTTAGTCTCAATTATTGAAAAAATAATAGATCAAGAAATTCCGTCGGAAAAATTAAATTTGAGTGAAAAAATAACTGTTGAAAGATTTGACGATGACAGTACGGATAAGCGTAGTTATTTGGTGCGCGTAGGTCAGAAGAGATATGTCATTAAAAGGCAATCAAGCAGCAGTCGTTATCTTAGTTATCTTAAGAATGAATGTAATATTTTGAAAATTCTTAATGCGGATCCAGTTAATTCTTATGTTGCGCGACTTTTGTTTGATAACATTGAACCTGAAAATGAGGATTCGGGTTTTCGTAAATATTTGGTTGTAAATTATTTGTCAGGGCAAAGTTTAAGTGATCGGATTATGGGGCAGGGGGCACTGTCTTTTGCTGAAAGTGTAAATTTTGCAGTTGGATTGGCTCAAGCTGTCGCATTTATGCATGAGCGTGGAATTATTCATGGCGATTTAACACCAGGCAATATTGTACTTGGCCCTGAGGGAGTAAAGGTGATGGATTTTGATATTTCTCACCATGAAGATTACAATTGGGAAACTGACGAAGCAAAATTGCAAAACAATGTTATAACTCCACGAGAAGATTTTAATGAGAATGGATTGCCGGTTTTTGGTCGGAAAACGGATGCGCAGTTGGATATTTCTTATATTGGGCAAGCGATATATGCTGCCGCCACGGGTCATTCTCTTGAGCGTGTATGGGAGATCAAGTATATTAAAAACGAGTCTTTGCGCGAAATTATTCGACGTACTATTGCTTCCCGAAGTGATTTGAGTGAAAAAGGACGTTACAAAAATGTTCGTGAGCTTTTGAAAGATTTGGAAGTATTGCAACAAACATTAAATCCAGAAGATTTCTCTGCTTCGGCGTCGAGCAGTGTGGATGCTAAATTGCGTGATGAAGCATTAAATATTTTAGAAGGATATCGCAATCAGCGGCCCAATGATCGAAGTATTATCGATGGCCAGCAAGGGACTTGGGACGAAGTAAAAGTAAAGATTCAGTCAGGTGAAATTATCCCAGATGATGATAAGCAATCGTTGCGATATAGCGATACAGTGCGAAAAAGTTTTCTCCCTGATTTTTGGTATCATGGGACTGGAAATAATTCAAATTTTGCTTGGGATATTTTATTTGGGAAAAATCCAGGGTATTTAATTAATACTCAAAGTATTACCAACAGAAGAACGCACTTAACAAAAGATAAAAAATTTGCAGAAAGTTATGGTATTCATAGCCAAGGTTTTCTTTTGACGTTTGATTTTTCGGGTAATCGTCGGTTAGATGCTCTAAAATATTTCTCTGCCGCGGAAATCTTTTCTAGAGAAAGTGTTGGCATCGAAGAACCTTTGCCGATTAATTTACTGACACGCAATAGTAAATTCGATATTTTGGCGCAGTTTGAGAGTATGACAGAAGGGCAAATGGAAACTGCCGCAAATCTTTTAGAGCTGCCGTTGCAGGACGTCAAAAATTTTTATCAGAATGGGAAAAGAGATAGCCAATCCGCCGCTTCTTCTTCCATCGCTCAAAAGCTCGTTGCGGCACTGGTTGCTCTGACGTTGTCACTTACGCCGTCTGCCAATGTTTCTGCTCAAGAACAGGAGGATATCCGTTCTACTGTTGAAAAAGTTTATACACCCGGCCTTTCTGAGAATCGTGTCATGATTCTCGCTGATCTACAAATGCTCAATTTCTCAACGGCCTCTGTCGAATTTAAAGCCAGCGTGCGCAATCACCTCGAGGACTTGTTTAAAAAAGAGGGATACGGCTTGATTCCTTTTTATAAAAAATTTGACCCAGCTAAACCGGCTGTTCTTTTTATTCACGGAGCCTCCGGAGAAGGGGGCGCTGCTAAATTTGTAGACGCTTTAGCGCTATATCATCAGGGCGCAAATTTGCTTGGCTATCAATTTGATGTTTCCAAGCCGTTAGAAGAAATTGCTAAAGAGTTAGGTACAAAATGGAAAGATTTTATACGAGAAAATGGAGTTGGACAAAATCAAGTTATTGTTGTTGCGCATTCTTATGGAAATATTGTATTGCGGCAGTCTGTTCTTCGTGATCCCAATTTATTAACAGAAGCCAAGGTTGTTGAAGTTGCGCCAATCCATGGTGGATCTATGTTTGCTTTGGGGGCAACAGCGATAATTGGAGGTATTACTGCCGCAGTAGCCCCTGATGGGGATACACAGAGAAGAATTTATAGCCAAGGGGTCACAGCGAAGCTTCCTTTTAGTAGTATAGATTCTTTTTTGGTGCCAGGGGATCCGAACAATCCTCCCGTAAAGACCGAGACGGAATCTGGTGCAATAAGTAAATTTCGTGATTATTTTCAAGAAGGCTTAAAGGACGCTTTGGTGTCATATTTGGCGGTGGATTTATCTGTCAACGGGGTAAAGATTACTCACGGCAATGCCCCGTCTGCCCCGGAGGTTTTGGAAGCTATTGGGAAATTGATTGAAGCGGCCTCTTCTGCGTCGAGCAGTGTCGATGATTTAAGTTCATTGAATATTGTTTATCGTGGCGATGGATATGGAATTTATGAAGAAAAAGGTCGGAAAGGTGTTTTGCTTTTCATTGGTGACAAATTTGATAGTTATGATCGATTGGAAAATGTTTTAAGACTTTTGGCTTTGGAGAATTTTGGTTTTGGAAAAGTTGAAAGAGGCACTATCAAAAAACCATTTAATTTTCGAATGGGTCTTGGACAAATAGCTCGTGACATAAAAGGATTTTTGAAAAAAGGTTATGAATCGGGCAAAAAGAGTATTTTGAATTACATAGAAGCAGAGTTTGATACTACGCGAGAAATTCCATCTATGTTTGAGGTTCTGACAGGTTTAAGTAAGTCCGGTGATTTTGAGCGTCCCATTTTAGAATATTCGAGGCGAGAGCCAATTTTAACGTTACAAAATATTAAGGGGGCTGCTGTTAGTATCAAGGATACCCTTTTGGGGTTAAATAGAACACTGCCATATATTAAGTTTGAGACATTGCCCGGCGGGCAGGTGATCTCAAAGTCTTCGTTGTGGAAACAATCCAGTTTTGACGAAACGCTTGATGTCCTCATTGATCTTGCTGGAACTTTTCAAAAAATGCATGAGGCGGGGATCATTTATAATAATGTCAATGCGCAGTCGGTTATGGTAGGCCAAAAGGATGGAAAGACGGTGGCGATGCCGTATGACTTTTCGCAAAGTTATTTGTATGGGTATGAGGCTAGAAATGGTCAGAGAGCTCAAACAGCTATGCGCAGCGATATTATTGAACTAGCCCGAATGATTAGTATTGAAATTAAAGCGCAAGTGCCTTTTTATGAACACGCTTTGGATGGGCCGATTGAAGAGCTGATTCATATGACGACAGATATTTATTATGCTCAGAAGAATATTCCCAAGGACATGGCAGAATTCGCGGATTGGTTATTGGAGATAAAGGAAGATTCCGCTCGGGCGAGGACCGAATATGCCAAATTAGAAAAACGGCTTTTCCGGCAACGCGGCTCTGGGGCAGCTTCCAGCAGTGTGGGTGATGTTAAGGTTTCATCAACTCCAGCTGTTTCAAACGATTCTACCGTCGGCGGTATCGACTTTGACCCGTCAAAACTTAATTTGCAAATCAAGCGCGACGGACGCGGCGTGCCGTTACCCTTGCCACAACAGGATTTGGAAAATATTAATATCAAAGGCCTTTATCCGGTCATCCTCAATATTCTGCCCGTCAATTCCCAGACTTTGCCGATTTTAGGGCAATTAAGTGAACAGGCTGATTTTGCCGTTTTAAAAGGATAAAAACTCGGTAATCGTTATTGCAGGTAATTTTCTTTTGCGTTAATATATCTCGTGCAAAAAAACTTTATAAAAAAATGCAGTATTAAGCCGCTTAACGCCCAGCTGACAACACCGTTTCGTACCGCGTTAGGTGAGCACTCCAGTTTAGAAAATTTGGAGTTTTGCATTGAATTAGCCGACGGGACCAAAGGTTTTGGCGAGGCGGCCGTAGCGTCCCACATTACCGGCGAAACAATCCCCCAGACAAAAACTCATTTAGCGCAAGTTGGCAAAGAACTTTTGGGCCAAAATATTTGTGGCTATTTGGCGATATCGTCCTATCTTCATCAAAAACTTCCTAACAACAAAAGTGCCGTTGCGGCAGTCGAAATGGCGATTTTAGACGCGCTGACTAAGCAGCTAAATATTCCTTTGTGGAAATTCTTTGGCCCGACGTGCCAGAGGTTGACGAGCGATATTACCATTGTTATTAACAGTGTTGAAGAAACGGCGCTTGCGGCTAAAGATTTTTATCGCCGGGGCTTTCGGAGTTTTAAGGTCAAAATCGGGCGCGATCAAGACCTTGATTTAAAGCGGGTTGTGTCGGTCAAAAAAGCGACACATAATTCGCCGATTATTCTTGACGCTAATCAGGGTTATACCGCAGAGCAAACGTTAAATTTTTTAAGTGAGCTAAAACGTTTGGGCGTGCGGCCAAAACTTATTGAACAGCCGGTTGCCAAAACGGATTGGGAAGGTCTTAAAAAAGTGACAGTCAGCACGGATATTGCCGTTTGTGCCGATGAGAGTGCTGGCAGTTTAAGCGATGTGATTCGAATTATTCGAGAAAAAGCGGCGGGTGTCATCAATATTAAACTCATGAAGTTTGGTCTTCTAGAAGCGCGTGAAGCGGCAAGTTTGGCAAAGGCCGCTGGCGTTGATCTTATGATCGGTGGAATGATGGAAAGTCCGCTTGCTATGACGGCGGCAGCGCATTTAGCGTCGGGCATGGGTGGATTTAAATATGTGGATTTGGACACACCGTTTTTTATCAAGCCCCAAGTTCGTATTGGCGGACTTAGGCAGATTTCCTATCTGGATTCCAAGGGTGTTTATGATCTTTCCAAAGTCAAATCCGGCATTGGCCTTGTCCCGAATCTTTGATGATACGTTCACCTTATATTCTTGTCGGAATTTTACTTGCGATTGAAATTGCTGTTTTGTCGGTTTCTTCGCACGAGCGCTTTAAAAAATATTTTTCATTTTTGCCGCCGGTATTTTGGATTTATTTCTTGCCGATGCTTTGCGCGAGCTTTGGATTTATTGATTCTGAATCTAAAATTTATGATTTGATTGGCCGATGGTTTTTGCCGGCGAGCTTAATTTTGCTTTTGCTTTCGTCGGATATTAAAGCCATTTTAAAATTAGGAAAGCCAGCACTCACGATGATGTTAGCCGGTAGTCTAGGCATTATGCTGGGGATGCCGCTGGTCTTTTGGGTAGTCAAGCCTTTAGTCGGCAGTCAGATGTGGTCGGGTTTTGGCGCTTTGTCAGCGTCGTGGATCGGCGGCAGTGCCAATATGATTGCGGTTAAGCAAGCCATTGGAACTCCGCAGGAAGTTTTTACGCCGATGGTTGTCGTCGATACGGTTGTGCCGTATATGTGGCTGGGATTTTTGGTCGCCGCTAGTAGTTTTCAGTGGCAATTTGATCGCATCAATAACAGCGATCGTAGGATTCTGGATGATTTAGCTCTACGGGCTTCGGAGCTTTCAAAACAGTTTGTTGAAAAAAGTTCTTTGCTAACAACATTGTTTATTTTTTTGTTCGCTTTAGCCGGTTCATTTGTCGCGCGATATGCCGGTGAGCATTTACCGACGGTAAAAGACATTTTTTCGTCTTATGCGTGGACCATTATTGCTGCGTCCGTTTTAGGAATCGCGCTTTCGCTTACAAGAGCACGAAAACTTGAGCAATACGGCACGTCGCGTATTGGGTATTTTCTTTTGTATTTTGTTCTGACAACAATCGGTGCTAAAGCTAATATTGTCAGTATCAGCACAACCTTTGTTTTGATTGGTGCAGGTTTTCTCGTCGTAATTTTTCATGGATTAGGGCTTTTGCTTGCCGCGCGAATTCTTCGGGCGCCGATGTTTTTAGTTGCGGTGGCCAGCCAAGCGAATATCGGCGGGGTGGCTTCCGCTCCTATTGTTGCGCAAGTTTATCAATCGGGTCTGGCAAGTGTGGGGCTTCTACTTGCGATTTTAGGAAATATTATGGGGACGTATTTGGGAATTCTTACTTCGCAGTTGTGCAAAATGGTGTCAGGATGAAAGAAATATATTACCCGATTTTAGTTTTGGCAAGTTTGACTTTTGCCGCTTCCCCATCCGGCGAGAAATTAAATTATGCGGCGCCGGCGTTGATTTCTAATGTCACAACGCAAATGCAGAGGCCTGGTTTTTGGATTGCGCGACATCCTACGCCTGATGCGGTTGTTTTGGATAAAAGCGGCCTGCTGGAATTTAACCAAAAACTGATAAAGGCGGGGTTGACTAAAGATCTGTTTAATTTGGATGCTTTTGACCGAAAGGTCAGCCAGTTGCAAATTCAAAAAGAAATTAGTAAATTTGAGCGTGGTGATTATTTTGACGCACACGGAAAACCCGCTTCGCGAGATTTTTTTCGCTGGATCAAAGAAAATATTGTTATTGAAGATTTGAGGGATTGGCATTTGCGCCAGGCTTTTGTTGTGCGCCAGACGGATCAGCGGCTTTTGCCGACAGAAAAAGTTTTGACCAGTGAGCCTTTTGACTTTGAGTTTGATGAACTTCAAAACAGTTCTTTGGATGCCGGAGAGCCGGTCGTTGTGCTTTTTGAAACGTTGGATGAAAAATGGGTTTATACGCAAACCCAGGCTAGCGCCGGCTGGGTCAAAAAAGAAAATTTGGCTTTTGTCGCGCCCGGCGAGTTTAGAGAGATGCTTGCGGACAAAAGTTTTGTGGTTGTAACTTCTGCCAAATCGGATCTTTATCGTGATAAAGAACGCACACAATTTTATGATGCTGTGCGTATGGGTGCTCGTTTTGCCGCAGTTGATTTTTTAAGTGATAGTGTCGAAGTTTTGATCGCGCCCGGTCGAAATTTGTTTATTGCCCGTCGGGATATTGCAGTGGGGTATTTGCCTTATACGCCGCGCAATATTATTGAACAGGCGTTTAAAATGTTAAATGCTCCTTATGGCTGGGGCGGGGCAAGCGGTGAGCAGGACTGTTCGGCATTTTTAAAACAGATTTTTGCTACTGTCGGGCTTGATTTGCCGCGCAATTCTGCAGAGCAGGGACAATCAGGAGAACTGTTAGGTTTTAAGGCACAGACGGAGATTTTTAAAAAAGCTCTCGGGGGCACGGTGATTGCGCAATTAAAGGGGCATATCGTTTTGTATTTGGGGATGGTTGACGAAAATCCGTATGTGATTCATGCGGCGTTTGCGTATCGAGAACCACTTGACGGGCAGGATAGAGTCCGTGTCGTTAATCGCGTCATTGTTTCGGACCTTTCTTTGGGGAAAGGGTCAAAGAAAGGCTCTCTTTTAGAAAGAATCGTCGCTATTCGTGCTATTAAATAAGGATAGACAGAAATGAAATTTAAAAAAGTTTTTTTGTTGGGACTGATGTTTATTTTTTGTGCGCAGATGGCGCATGCCGCACTTGATCTTGACCAGCTTTCGGATAACGATATCAAAAGCGTTAAACAGCTGATCAAAAAGCTCGAACCATTTATTCATAGCCGCGACAAGACCAAGGATTTGGCTAAACTTACTTTTGACGAACTTTATGGACCGCTTAATGCGCAGCAAAAAGCTTTTTTAAAAAGTTTTGAAAATCTGGATGCCAAGGCTTTGGGGGTCAAAATTCCGTATCGTGGACTTGCCAGCGGCAAAGAGGATTTGGTCTTGATCGTCGGACAAAAGGTCAAGGTCCGCGATCACAAAAAGGAAAAGACGAAGAAAGACCGTCGGGAGCTGGCCCCGCAGTTTTTGCCGCGCGACGTTTATGAGAAATACAATGTCATGATGGCGGCGATGAAAAAAGACATTGGCAAAAAGCTTTTGGTTGAGTCGGGCTATCGCTCGAGTGCGTATCAATTATATCTTTTTGTTTATTATCTGCAGAATCATAAATATTCGATTCGTGAGACGGTCAAGTTTGTCGCTCTGCCTGGCTATAGCGAACACGGCGCGCCCAAACATCAGGCGATTGATTTTATCAATGAGGATGGAATTAACGGCGAGGAAAACACGTCGGAATTTGACGCTTTGCCCGAATTTGCGTGGCTGCAAAAGCACGGGGCGAAGTTTGGATTTGTATTGTCATATCCTAAACATGGCCCGGTGGGGATTACTTATGAACCGTGGCATTGGCGATGTGAAGAGAAATAAGGGAAGAATAATCAATTTTTCCCCTCCCCTTGCGGGAGGGGTAAGGGGAAAGGTAGTCTTGAAAGAAAATTTAATAAATGAATCCCCCCGCCCTAACCCTCCCCACGGTGGGCGAGGGAAGAACTTTCTTAAAAACTACGGATTTTCTTTACTGCTTTTTGCCTCGATTCTTCTAGGCGCATTTTTAGGGATGCTCTTTAAAGAAAACGCGGTTGTTTTTAAACCCTTTGGCGATATTTTTTTGAATCTGCTTTTTACTGCTGTTGTCCCTCTGGTGTTTTTTTCTATCTCGTCGGCCATTGCCGGTATGCAAGATGCCAAGCGTTTGGCTAAAATCGTAGGATCGATGATGCTCATTTTTATTTTGACTGGCATTGTCGCCTCGGTTGTGATGATCGTTGCGGTTAAAATTTATCCGCTCTCCCAAGGCGTCAATATCGCTTTGCCGGCTGTGCAAAATACCGAGCATTACAGTGTCGCCCAGCAAATTGTTAAAGCTCTCACCGTCACCGATTTTGTGGAAATCTTTTCTAAGAAAAATATGCTGGCGCTGATTATTTTTTCTTCGCTTATCGGGCTTGCCGGGCTTTGGGCCGGCGAAGAAGGAAAGCCTTTTGTTAAATTCTTGATTTCTGGAAATGCGGTCATGACCCAAGTGATCAAAATCATTATGCTTTATGCGCCCGTCGGGTTAGGGGCGTATTTTGCGTATTTGGTTGGTGTTTTTGGTCCGCAGCTGATGGGGTCATATGTCCGTGTTGCCACTTTATATTATCCGGTGTCGCTTTTATACTTTGTTTTTGCGTTTAGCTTTTACGCTTTTCTCGCTGGGGGAACAAGAAATGTGAAAACATTTTGGAGAAATATCATCCCCGCATCCTTGACGGCGTGGGCAACCGGCAGCAGTGTGGCTACGATTCCGGTTAATTTGGAGGCCGCCGAAAAAAGCGGTGTTCCCGAGGATATTCGCGAAGTCGTGATCCCTTTGGGGGCAACGATTCACATGGAAGGCTCGTGTTTGGCCGCGATTGTTAAAATCAGTTTATTGTTTGGGATTTATCAGATGGATTTTTCTTCGCCGATGGTGTTGTTGACGGCGGTGGGGATTGCGATTTTAAGCGGGACGGTCATGAGCGGCATTCCCGGCGGCGGGTTTATCGGGGAACTTTTGATCGTGACGATGTATGGCTTTCCGATCGAAGCGTTGCCGGTTATTTCAATGGTCGGGACGATTGTCGATCCGCCGGCGACAATGGTCAATGCGGTCGGCGACAATGTCGCCAGTATGATGGTTGCCCGTTTGTTAGGCGGCAAGAATTGGAGGAAATCACAGCCAACTTGCGGCTAGACTCGTATCGGCAAAATGACAAACGGTATGCCTTGATGATAAAATCTTTTTTGGATCGCAAAAACGGTATAGTTATGCAGCAGCCGGTCAATAAAAGTTTCTTGCGCAAAAACCAATTGCCCACCAAAAAAGATGGTTCCCGGAAAACGTTTTGAGACGGTTTTAGCCAAGTTCTCCGCTTCTGCGACGATCTCGGTCCCCAAAGATGAAATTTTTTCAGCATAAAAACCATGGCTATTCATAAACTCGACATAGCGATCGAGGTCGTTTTTTATTGAGGTCTTTAGGCGGTCAACTTCTTCAACCCCTTTGAAATTGCCGGCATCCAAAACCCCGACTTCGATAAAAACAAAATTCTTAAATTCTTTTCCAAAGTTGCGAATAACCCCCATAACCGTGTGCAGTCCCAAGCCGTTAAAGCCGTTGACGAGGATGGCTGCGGTTTTTGCATCTTTATCAACGGGAACTTGCCGTGCCGGATTCGTTGTGACCACACTAGCCGCAGTTTCAACCAAGACATTGAGCCGTTCGAGCATTTTGAGCGTGTCGCGATAATGATTTTTGATCAAAACCGCAACCCCAACCAAACATCCTGTAATCAAAATCGTGACCCATCCTCCGTCGTGGAATTTAAGGACAATAACTGAAATCAGAATAAAAGTTGTCAGCATCAGCCCCAAACCGTTGAGCAGGATTTTTTTAAACCATTTGCGCTCGTGTTTACGCACTTGCCACCAGTGGCGGACCATTCCGGCCTGAGAAAGACAAAAGGTGATAAAAACGTTGATACTATAAAGTACGACGAGCAGCCCCACCGAGCCGTGCGTTGCTGCAACTGTGATCAAAGCGGCCAAGCCCATTAAGACAACGCCGTTTTGTGTGACCAGCCGATCACTTAAACTCGAAAATTTTGACGGCATCCAGCGGTCTAAGGCCATGTTCGCCAAAACACGCGGCCCGTCGAGAAAACCGGCTTGAGCGGCGACAAAAAGAAGCATCGCCTCAGAGATAAGAGTCACAAGAACAAAAATCTTCCCCCATGGGCTTGCCCAGCCTTGCGAAATGTTTTCCATGAGAACAGCGTTTAGCGTTTTGTGATGCTCGGGGATAACGCCAAAAAGCAAATAGGCAATCATCAGTCCCGCGACGGTCAAGGCGAGCGAAAACGACATGTAACGCATCGTCATTTTTCCGGTCATGACTTTTGGTTCTCGCAGAATCGGTAAGCCGTTGCTAACTGCTTCGATTCCTGTAAAAGTTCCGGCGCCTAAGCTGTATGCGCGCAGGATCATAAAAATCAGCCCCATAACGCCGACCTGACTGCTGGTTTTTGTGATTTCCGTCATGCTCTCGTGGACGATTTGCGGGACTTGTGGGACGTGTGTGGCAAAAGAATAGATAATCGCAAAAATATGCGTTAAGACAAATGTCATAAAAATCGGGGTCAACGGCACAACCGATTCTTTGACGCCGCGCATGTTGAGGATCATTAAAAGAAAAACGCCGAGTAAAGCGACGGTAAGCCGGTATTCATGCCAGCCAACCGGTAAAAAACTAAAAAGCGCATCCGCACCGCTGGCAATCGAAATGGCGATCGTTAAAACATAGTCGATCAAAAGAGCACAGCCGGAAATCATTCCCAACTGGGGGTTTAGCAGTTTGCTGGCGACTAAGTATCCGCCTCCACCGTTGGGAAAAAGTTCGATGATCTGTGAGTAGCTGGCACTGATTAAAAAAACAGTCAAAGCCGAAAGTAAAGCGACAAAAATCCCTAAATAGTGATGCGACCCTAGGGCACGAAACGCTTCCTCAGGGCCGTAACATGAGGAAGACAAACCATCTGCCCCTAAACCGACCCATGCAAAAAAAGCGATCAGAGACATTTGGTGAAAAACATGCTGGTCCTGTGGGTTTTTGGCTTTCCCGATGATGAGTTTTTTTATTGCAGTTAAAAAGGCCATAGTGATTTTTTGTAAATCTCCATTTTGTGTAATTTAAGGAGTAATTATACAGTCTTTGGGTTTTATTGCAAGCCAGCAGAGGCTAAATTCTCCTTGAAAGATCAGGGCAGATGGGTATAATGAGGGCGTTCTAAATTCCGGATTAAGCTTTTCTCGCGCAAGAGTTTTGCTTTGTATAATAAGTTCGAACAGAGGAGTTTAAAATGTCTGTTATCGCTGTTACAGAAAATAATTTTGAAGCCGAAGTTTTAAAGTCGCCGCTGCCGGTTTTAGTCGATTTTTGGGCGCAGTGGTGCGGCCCTTGCAAGCAGTTAAGTCCGATTGTCGATGAAGTTGCCGGGGATTTGGCCGGAAAACTCAAAGTTGTCAAAGTCAACGTTGATGAAGCCGGTGAACTGGCTGCACAATTTAATATTATGTCGATTCCAACCTTGATCGTTTTTAAAAAGGGCGAAGTCGTCGACCAATTCGTCGGTGCTATGGGCAAGACGCAGCTTCTGGAAAAAATACAACCGAATTTAGGTTAAAGGAAGAACATGTTGATCACTTTTTGCAAATCCAAGATTGCGCACGCGACGATAACGCAAGCCGAACTTTATTATGAAGGCAGCATTACCATTGACGAAACGCTTCTTCGTGCGGTGGATATTATCCCTGGCGAAAAGGTTGAGGTTCTTAATGTCAATAACGGCAATCGTTTAGAAACCTATGTGATTGCCGGGAAGGCGGGTTCGGGACACATTTGTTTAAACGGTCCGGCGGCGCGTTTAGGTTTTGTGGGGGATAAAATTATCATTTTGAGTTATGCGCTTTTAGATAAAGCCGAATCCAAAAAAGCCAAAACAAAAATCGTTTATTTAAACGAAAAAAATCATATTCGGACATGATTCCCAAATTGACGGTTCGACTTTATGGTGATCCGATTTTAAGAAAAAAAGCGGCCGCAGTGACAAGCGTCGGTGTCAGCGAGCGGATGTTAATCAAAGCGATGTTGGTCGCGATGTACGAAAACAAAGGTGTTGGTTTAGCCGCTCCGCAAGTGGGGGTCAGTCAGCAGATTTTTGTTGCCGATGTCGGCGACGGACCGTTGGCGATTATCAATCCAAAGATTTTTAAAAAAAGCGGCAGTGCCAAAATGGAAGAAGGTTGCTTGAGCATCCCCGGGATCAAGCTCAATGTCCGCCGCCCCAGTGAAATTTCCGTCCAGTATACCGACGAAAATAATCAAAAAGTTGAAAAAAATCTCACCGAGCTTTTAGCGCGGGTTTTTTTGCACGAAAATGATCATCTTGCCGGCAAGCTCATTATCGATTATGCGACTTTAGCCCAAAAGGCGCAGATGCGAAAAAAGCTAAGCGAATTAAAGAAATTAAGCAAAAACCTATGAGCGTTTCTTTGCCAAACCCAACGATTTTTCCGGTCAAAGTTGCGCGTTTGCCGTCGTGGCTACGCCAACCTATTCCTGATGCCAAACGAATTGAAGGGATGAAACAGCTTTTTCGCGGCAGCCGGTTGCACACGGTTTGCGAAAGTGCCCACTGTCCTAATACCGGCAAATGCTGGGGGCAGGGTGTCGCGACGTTTATGATTTTAGGCGAAATTTGTACGCGCGCTTGCCGGTTTTGCGCGATTGATGCAGGCCGTCCCAACGAGCTTGATTTGGCAGAGCCGCAAAATGTTGCGCTGGCTGTTAAGGAACTTAATTTGCGCTATGTTGTCATTACATCGGTCGCGCGCGACGATTTAAAAGATGAGGGCGCGGGCGTTTTTGCGCAAACGATTCTTGCGATCCAGAAGCTTATGCCGCAAACCAAGGTTGAGGTTTTGGTTCCGGACTTTTCTGACAAGTTTGAAAGTTTAAAAATCGTCGTCGATGCAAAGCCGCAGGTGATCAGCCATAATATTGAAACCGTCCGGCGTCTGTCGCCTGTGATTCGTCCGCAGGCGGATTATGATCGTTCTCTGTCTGTCCTGGCGAATTATAAGAAAATAGATGCGAGCATTTTTACAAAATCAAGTTTGATGGTCGGTTTAGGCGAAAAAGACGATGAGGTCCACGAAGCGATGGCGGACTTGATTGCGGCAGAGTGTGACATTTTGACGATTGGCCAGTATCTGGCTCCGTCGGCGATGAAGCGTCATTTGCCGGTTTTGGAATTTGTAACGCCCGAGAAGTTTAAAGAGTTTGAAACACTTGGCTACAAGCTTGGCTTTAAGCATGTGATGTCAGGGCCTTTGGTGCGCAGTTCTTTTATCGCTGAAGAAGGGTATAACGGGTGCATCGAATCATTAAGGACAGCTCGATAGGAACATGACTGAAAAAGTAAAAAATTTTTTACGCGCTCTTTTGCCTTTTGTCTTAAGTGGTGGCCTGATGTGGTGGCTGTCAACAAAGATTGATTTTGCTCAAACTGCAGCCGTCGTCAAGTCAGCGGACTTGCAATATATTCTTTATGCCTTTGTTCTTTTTGTGGCGATCAATTTTGTTTTGATCGCTCGCTGGGTTGTTGTCATTAAAGCGTTAGGGTTGCCTGTGAACTTTGGCAAGGCCGCACGGTACTCTTTGATCGGCCTTTTTGGAAATCTTTTTTTGCCGAGTGCTGTCGGCGGTGATTTGATTAAAATTGTCGGGCTGTGTTTAAACTCGCAGGATAAGCCGAAAGTCGTCGCTTCGGTTCTCGTTGACCGGTTAAGCGGTTTTGCCGGGATGGTGGTTGTGGCGATCATTTCGTTTGTGTGCGGGTTTCGCTGGATTGCCGATATTTCGGTGGCGCTTGCAATTGCCGCAATGGCTGTTGCCTCGACGGGTATTGCGATGGTCCTGTTTAATGAAACCGCCTATTCATTTTGCTGTCAGATATTTAGCTCTTTCCCAAAATTTAAAAAAAGCCTGATGCAAATGCATTATGATATCGCTCTTCTTAAGGGCCGTCAGGACGCGCTTTATAAGGCAGTCGGGCTTTCGGCTGTTTCCCAAGTGGCTTTAGCAGCGACATTCTTTTTGGTCAGCAAAGCGCTTCATCAGGATGTGTCGCTTTTTTATTTTATTATTTTTATTCCTCTTATTTGTGTTATGGCAACAGTTCCCTCGATTGGCGGGTTGGGTGTCCGTGAAGCAGGCGCCGCGTATTTTCTTGGAAAAGTCGGGGTCGCCTCCGGAGTTGCCGTGAGCATCAGTCTTATAAACTTTTTGTTTATGGCTTTAGTCGGCCTGTTAGGCGGGGTATATTTTATCTTGACCCAGCCTAAGAAGCCTTAAACGTCAGACACCAAACCATTACTCGCGCAACCCTTTATAAAAATTTCCTTCAATGTCATTGCATTTTATTTTGGACGGTTATAATCTGGTTAAGCAAGATGCTTATTTGGCGGTTTTGCGCCTTGAAGCTGGCCGTTTGGCGCTGTTAAAACAGATTGAAACCAAAAGCCTCCAAGGCAGCAGCAGCAATCCGGTTACCGTTGTTTTTGACGGGCAATTAGGCGGCGTCAGGGAACAGTACTCGTCGGGGATTGGGCTTGTTTATACCAGCGGTGAAACGGCTGATGATTGGATTAAACGTTTTGTCGAAGAGTCGGCAACGCCTAAGAGTATTGTCGTGGTTACAGATGACCGGGAAATCCGGCATTTTGTTCGTGCTCTGGGTGCGACGATTATGGGGACGCGCGAATTTTTGGAAGGCCGGGGTTCTCGCCGACGAGAAGCGGATTTGGCGCGTAAATTAAAAAAAGTCCAGACGGATAAAAAAGAAATTTCGAGTGTTTTAGAAGACAAGATTACCCGCGAAATGAGCCGCGTTTGGTTAAGGGGCAAGAAGTGAGAAGGGCAATGAAATTTTTATTTAACAGTTTTGTGGGCTTGGTAGCTTCGACGGGTGAGGCTTTGTTTTTTTTATTTGATGCTTTTGTCTGTGTCCTTAAGGGCAAAATCCGATGGAGCGAAGTTTTAAAACAAATCTATGTTCAAGGGGTTCAATCGGTTGTCATTATTGCTTTGACCTCGTTGGCAACGGGTGCGGTTTTGGCGCTTCAGAGTTATGTGATGCTCAGCCGTTTTGGCGCCAAAGAAGCAGTCGCGCAATTGGTCATTTTGTCCTTGGTGCGCGAGCTAAGCCCTGTGTTTAGTTCGTTTATTTTTTCTGGAAAAGTCGGGGCGCGTATTGCTGCAGAGCTTGGCACGATGAAAGTTAATGACCAGATTACCGCAACGCGCGCGATGGGGGTCGACCCAATCGAATTTTTGGTTGTCCCGCGAATGCTGGCGTGTTTTATGGTCCTTCCGGGGCTTGTCGTTTTTTCAGAAATAGTCGGCGCTTTAGGTGGGTATCTCGTCGGTGTTTACAATGCGGGGATTCCCAGCTCAACATATATTCATCAGACAATCCATGCGGTAAGCTTTGTTGATTTTTTTAGCGGGTTTATCAAGACTTTTTTCTTTGCATTGCTTATTTCGTGGATTGCCTGTTATCAAGGGTTTAAAACAGCCGGCGGTTCTTTAGGAGTCGGGCAATTTACGACCAAGGCGGTGGCGCTTTCCTACATTCTTGTTGTTATATCGAATGTTGTTTTAACAAAAATTATTTTAGCGTTTTGGGGCTAAGAAAACTTTTTAAGGAGGTTTGCGCGGTGAAAAAAACAATATTGCGATTGGGGTTTGTCTTGTTTGCCGTAGGTTTTAGCAGCGGTTGCTTTTCTGCGTCGGGGCACGACATGGGGATGACGGTTTATAAAGTCATTAGTCCGGAACCTGCGTGGATACGCAATGGCGAGCCGATTGAATTTGAAGGGGAACTGTGGTATCCACGGGATACGGTGGATATTTTGATGGATTCGGAAGTCATGCCTCTGGGGGTTTATCGGGACGTGCCGTTTTATTTGCAAACCGTCGATGTCCGGCCCTACGAGCGGATTTATACAAAATTTGATAATAACAAATTTCGTGTTTTTGAAACTAAAGCGCCCGATGATAAAAGTAAAAAAGCTTTTTAAAAAGTTTGGAAGCCAAACGGTTCTCTCGGATATCAATTTTTCGATGAAGCCCGGGGAACTGTTGGTGATTTTAGGCGAAAGTGGCTCGGGCAAAAGCGTTTTGCTGCAGCACTTGATCGGTCTTTTGCGTCCTGATAGCGGTAGCGTTGAGATTGACGATCTTGATATTACACGATTAACCGAACGTCAGCTTTTGGGTGTGCGAAAAGACATGGGATATCTTTTTCAGGACGGTGCGTTATATGATTTTATGACGGTTTTTGAAAATGCGGCTTTTCCTTTGCGCGAGCATACGGGTTTAAAACAAAAGGAAGTTGTCAGCAAAGTTACGGATATGCTTAATTTGGTTGGGCTTGGGGGGGCAGAAGGAAAATTTCCCTCGCAATTAAGCGGCGGTATGCAAAAGCGTGCGGCCTTGGCGCGGGCGGTTATTTTGGATTCCAAAATTTTGTTTTGCGATGAACCGACTTCCGGGCTTGATCCGATCAAAAGTCGTAGTATTATGGATTTAATTAACACGCTCGCGCGCAAGCTTAAATGCACGACTGTGATTGCGTCGCATGACATTTTTAATTCTTTGCGTATTGCCGATCGACTGCTTTTGATCCGTGAAGGCAAAATTGTGGCAGAAGGTACGCCGGAGCAATTTCGTTCGTCGAAGGATTCGTATTTGCAGGAATTTTTAAATTAAACTGATTAGGGAGTTTTCCTTATGATGGAACAAAATGATTTTGTTAAGAAATTTGTCGCCGGTTTGTTTTTTATCATGTGCTTAGGCGTTATTGGTGTTGTGATTTTTATCATTGGCGTTGAAAAAGGATTGACTCAACCTAAATTCCAAATGGATGTGGTTTTTAGTAAAGTAGGCGGTCTTTCCGTCGGTGCTCCGGTGCGGCTTTCGGGTGTGACAGTTGGGACGGTCAAGGATATCGGGTTTTTGGATCAGGAAATAGCCGGTCGGGACGTCGAAGTTAAGCTTAACTTGTATTCAAAATATCAAAAACAGCTTTTGAAAAGTGTTAAATTCGCGATTATTACCGAGGGAGTTTTGGGCGAAAAAGTCGTTGAGATTACAACTTCGCCGGGATTTAGGCGTACGGATTTAACGAGGACGGTTATTGGCGTTGATCCGCTGGATGTGCAAAATTTGACCGAGACCTTTGGCGATGCGGCCGGGTCGCTTTTGCAAACATCCCGGTCGATCAATGACATGATCCGCGAAATCAAGGATGTTTCGGGCTCGACAAAACGTCTGTTAAATCGCGTTGAACAAAGAGTTATCGACGGAAATTTATTTAAAATCTTTTAACCGAAAGTTTGTAAGGATATGTTTATTTTGGCGAATCTTCTTATTACTCTGGCGCAAATTGTTAATATTATTTTAACGATTTTGTATTGGCTGATTGTGGTCCGTGCGCTTATTAGTTGGGTCAATCCGGACCCGGGTAATCCGATTGTTGTGCTTTTGCATCAGGCGACCGAACCGATTTTAGAGCCGATACGCCGTTTTTTGCCGGTTTTAGCCATTGACATTTCGCCGATTGTGGCTTTTTTGGTGATTTTTGCGCTGAAATCTTTTTTGGTGGCTACGCTTTATGACATTGCCAATCGATTGTGAATTTTTAAATCTTGCATAAGCGAAAGTTTTTGTGTATAAGATTCAAATATATTGCTTGTGTATATTCTTTTACCTGTGATTAAGGAGATATTGAATGTTCGACAAAATGAAACAGTTGATGGAGATGAAAGGTCAAGCGGATCGGCTGAAAAAAGAGTTGGACGCGGTGACTTTGGAAATAACTGATGTTAAGGGTATCAAAATTTCGATTACCGGCTCTCAGGAAATTCGTGGCATTGATATTGACGAGACTTTTCTTGTTCCGACGAACAAAAAGCGTTTGGAAGCTGATTTGATGCGCAGTCTTAATGTTGCGACAAGAAAAGTCCAGCAGGTGGCCGCACAAAAAATGATGGCCGCGATGCCGGGTTTAAAGTAATTTAAAGATTTTTGCCAGCCTCTGTTGTTAGTCAACGGAGGTTTTATTAATCAAACTACCCCGCTCTTATAAGGAGGACACACATGCCGTATGATGCAACGCTCGACAAAGAAATTTTTAAGGTGACTAAAGAGTTTGGCGAAAGCCGTGTGACGGTCGGGGTTTTTTCGTATAACAATGGCGAAAAGAAATTACAGCTTTCTCGTGAAAATCGGGACCAAAACAATGATTGGCGTTTTGCCAAGTTAGGCCGCATGAATAAGACGGAAGCCCAAGAAGTGGCCCCGCTTATCATGAAAGCTATTGAGAGTATGTGACGCCTCGAGCCTTTTATTCTGCTACATTGCGAGAGGTGGCATCCTGTGATGGTGCAGCCGTCACAGGATGAACTCTTTTATTAATTGTGGCGCAGCCGCCACAGTATGAATCCGATAATTGAGTCTAGCGGTGCAGCCGTCGGGTAGGCATTGTGTAAATTTATTGTAGAAATTTGGCAATCTTTTAAGGAGTTCTCATGGGACAAGAAGTGTATTTGACGCGCGCCGGTTTTGAAAAACTGCGCTTGGATTTGGAGCATTTAAAAACGACAGAACGCTATCGGATTTCGAAGGCCATTGGCGAAGCGCGGCTGATGGGGGACATTTCTGAAAACGCCGAATATGACGCGGCTAAAGACGCGCAAGCGCATTGTGAATCGCGTATCGCGGAGCTCGAGGCCAAGTTGGCTAATGTTCGCATTATCGAAGATCAAAATATCGCTTCCGACAAAGTTTTAATTGGTGCTTTGGTTTCGCTTAAAGATGTCAAGTCCGGTGAGCAGATGAAATATTTGATGGTTTCCCCTGAGGAAGCCAGTTATGAAGAAAGTAAGATTTCTATTTTTTCTCCGATTGGTAAGGGACTTTTAGGTCACAAAGTCGGCGAATCGGTTGAAATCAAGGTCCCGGCCGGCATTCTGCATTATAAAATCCTCAAAATTGAACGCCCGCTGTAAAATTTGGCAAGCGAAAATAAATTTGCCTTTTGAGGGCTTTGCTTGTATATTTTAGCTGTGTACCTTATCTGTATTTTTCGTCTTTTTTAATTTTCCTTTGACAATACTTATTAGTATTACTTCCCTTAAGGAGGAAAAACTCTATGCAGGTTCTCTTTAATCGCGATAGTCTAACGTTTTGTAAAAAAGTTATCAGCAGTTTTATTGCACTAACTTTTCTAACTTCGCTTATCGTTGCTCCGGCTGGCGCACAGGTGTTACCAGTTTTAAATAACCCGGTAAGTCTTGCCGCTGGTTATCAACCGCCAGTTTTGCTCGGCCTTAAAATTCATCCTGAAAACCCGCTTTTGTTTGATTTTATCGTCGATCAAGGTCAGTCGAAACTTTCGACTGACGAACTTAAAAGTGAAACAACAAAGCTCGTTAAATATTTTCTCGCCGCATTAACGATTCCAGATAAGGAAGTTTGGGTCAATCTTTCTCCGACCGAAAAAGACAGAATCATTCCCGACGTTTTGGGGCAGACGACGATGGGCAAGACCATGCTCGAGCAGGATTATGTTTTGAAACAATTGGCCGCATCACTCACCAATCCGGAAACGGATTTAGGTAAGAAATATTGGGATCAGGTTAATGGGGTAAGGACGTTAGATGCTGGACGTTTGACGCTAGAGAAAAACTCAACCACCAGTGTCCAGCCTCCAATGTCTAGCGACTTTAACAAGGTCTGGATTATGCCTGCTAAAGCCGAAGTGTTAGAAAGCAACGGCATCGTCTTGGTTGGCGAAAAGCGTTTGAAGGTCATGCTGGCGGAGGACTTAACTCCCCCCAACCCCCTCTTTAAAAAAGAGGGGGAGAGCAGAGATGCTCTAGCAACCCCATCTTTAGATAAACAGAGCGACACCCAACTAACCCCCTCTTTAGATAAAGAGGGGGAGAGTGGGGTAACCCCTTCTTCAAATAAAGAAAATTTTCTAGTAACCCACTCTTTAGATAAAGAGGGGGAAGGGGGAGTTCTGAAATCCAACCTCTCGTCCGAAATTTTCCGTTCCACCATCCTTCCCACCATCGAAAAAGCGGTCAACGAAGGAAAAGATTTTGCCGACGTGCGTCAGATTTACAACTCGGTCATCTTAGCCGCGTGGTACAAAAAAGCCCTCAAAGAAAGTTTGCTGGGCAAAATTTATACCGATAAAGGCAAAGTCGCCGGCGTTGAAACCGACGACAAAGAGATGAAACAGCGAATTTACGAGCAATATTTAGCCGCCTTTAAAAAAGGCGCGTACAACTTGATTAAGGAAGAAGCCGACGAAAACGGCGACCTTATCCCGAGAAAGTATTTTAGTGGTGGGATTCAAATTGTAGAAGGTTCATCTGTAGCCGGCTGGAAGGATTTTGATTTAAAGATAACGCCTATTAATGATGAGGGCATAGAAAGAGTATTGCAAGAAAGTGGGCCGATTTTACCATTTATAGTTCGGATTTTAACTGAAGCAGAGGGCCCGGCATTAGGCGCTGTGGCCGCCGCGCAAGCGCAAATTGATGCTTCCTCGAGTGGAGTCACGGATGTTGTCGCTAGCGGGAAAGAGAAGTTAACAAAATTGCTTTCTGCTTTTGCTGCCGTTCTTGCTTTGAGTTTTGCTTCATTCGATGTTCCTGCGGTTTCCCTTGATTTTGCGAATGCTTATGTTGCGGAACAGAATTATAGAGGACGAAAGTTAGATACGAATGGTGCAAAAAATGAATTGAATATCAATTTAGATAAAATGCTTCAAGAATTTGCACAAAAAAACGGCGGACAGATAACGACGGACGGATTGATTAGTTTTCTTAATGGGGCCAAAAGTTTTGATGAGGTCAGGGCTAGATTACAACGTGAGGCCCAAAAGATCTCTAGCGATAATATTAAATTGGGGGCATTACAAAAATCAGCAGCCCGTTGGGTTCAGTCTTGGATCAAAGCAAGTGCAGTCTATGATCATAAGGCCCTCGAGGAAATTAGGAAAAATTCTAAATTTTTTGGGAATATCTCAAGGGAATTATGGCCTGATAATTGGAGAAATGTATTTATTGGAAATCTCCGCTATCAATATGGCAATGACAAAGAAAATCCAAAAACATTTATTTGCGGTAATGAAGCGGAGTTGCGCATTATGATTCTTGGCGATTTAGGGATTTTTAAAGGTCCCTATGATGTTTCAGTAGTTCCGGTTATAAGGAATTTTGTAAATCAAAAACAAGAACCTGCTGGGCATGTGACGCCTATGCTTAAATTCGGTGATGGAGATGTTTGGCTTTCTGATAATTCGCAAGGATACGAACGCAAATTGAATGAAAATGTCGGGCACAAGGTGGTTAGGGCGCGGCAAATTGTTAATGGGGCAGTCACTGCCAACTATAGCGATGTTGATGCGACAGTAAAAGGTAATTTGCAATCTATTGTTGGGTATACTCCGCAAGACATTGGAAGAATTTATGCTGCAGAAGGGGTGTTGATAAAATTGATTGATAAGAGTAATGCGCTTCCCAATCAATATAATAGCGAGCAAGCTCAAGGCATGGTTAACACTTTAAGTGATATCTTAGCGACGATTAAAGAGTTGCGTAAAGAACCTCTCCTGGAGGGACATCCCGATGTAAGCCAGAATTTAAGAAATATTCAAGTTTCCGTTGAAGGTAATATTGCAAACGCGAAAGCATTGATTAGGAGCACAGAGCAAATGCAATCTGCGGCAGAGTCTTTGGAACACAATTTTCAGATTTTTCTTAATTTGCAAAAGGATTTTCAGAAAGCTAAAGGGATGAACCCTCAAGATCAAAAGGCTGTATATCGTCAAATTTATCAAAATGCTAAAGGGGTCTTGAAGGAAGTCGGTAATTTGCCAAATATAGTAAAATTGAGGACAATTTCTAAAATAACACGCAGTGATGGGAGTGTTGACCAATCAACTCAGGAGGTCACTCCTCGTACGCTTGGGAAGGAAATAGAAAATTTAATTAAGAGTCTTCCTCCAGATAGCAAAAGCGCCTCCAGCGGGATTGCGGTAACTTTGCCGAAAGATCAAGAATTGACTAGTGCAGAATTTGAAGAAGGCGTTTTAAGCAGTTTAATTAGCGTTGGGACAAAAATTGTTTCATTCACTTATTGGGCAAGTGCGAATGAGCAAAGTATATCTACTAAGACTAAAATAGAAAAAATCGATAGAGAAAAAGGAAAGATTAAGTTCGAAGGTTATGCTCTGATGTCTTTGGATAAAATCATTTCCGTCACACTCGCTGCCTCGAGCGCTTTGGACGAAGAAAGAGCACAATTAGTTGGGAAAACGTTTAACGTGCAAAAAGAGATTGTCCATGCAGTTTCATTGCTTCAGGGGGGTGATAGCGTTACTGTGACGTATAAACATTTTGATGGCAGTAAAGAAACCACGGAATCGCCCACAGGTTCAATCATTGAAATTAATGGCCAGACGATAGGAAAAAAAGATAGGGTCATTGATGGCACAACAATAGTTCGCGTTAAAGTCCCTAGTCTCGAAGAAGATGCTTATGACATTAAAGGATTTACCGTTCAAAATATTTTAAGCATCACTATTGATTCCCTCGCCTCCAGCGCGGTAGGCGAGATTAAAGTTTTAGCAGAATCAATCCAACAATTGAGAGATAATCCGGGCGATGCAGATATAGCTGCTATTGCCAAAATAGTGCATATGGCGACCACATTAGCAAATAGTCCTGATGAAATTGTGATAAAAGCTTTCGGAAGTCGAAATCCTGGAATATTAAATTATTTTAGTAGAACGCTTGCGAGTCATCCTGTGATTGACATTTCGAGAGTCGTAAGACTTATCGAAGAAGCAGCGCAAAGTGGTCAATTAAAAGGAGATGCTTTAACAGAGCTGCAAGAAGCCGTTGGGACATTAAAAGCTATTGCTATGTCAACGGACGTTCCTGCGCAAGTTAACCCTGTTAATTTTACGGGGAAAAAGATCTCTGGTCAGCAATTGATTAGCTTGTTAGATGCTTTAGTGCAGCAACCCAAAACTCAGAGTGGGATGATTAAACTGATTGCAACGTTGGCCAATCCGACACCGAGTCATACTGGACTTGGGTTTGAGATAACGGCGGATGTGGAGTTTCAGATTTTAAAGCGCGTTATTGCTGCTAATGATCCGTCGATAGGAGCAGCTATATTAAATACAACGCAGGCCCGTGAAAAAGTTGCCGACATGGTCATTGATTTAAGTTCTTTGGAGCAAGTGATCGGAAGTTCGGAGTTTATAAGTGCAAAAGATCGTCTAAAAGATTGGGCTGATTTTCAGGCGGCCCAGAATTTACTTTCAGACGCGGCAACCGAGTATGAAAAAAGCCAAAAACCGATTGAACCGAGTCCATCCATTGCTTCCAAATTGTCTAATGAGGAGCAGATAGTTTCAGATTTGAGACAGGGCACAATAGAGGTTGAAAATCGGCTACACGAAAATTGGCAGAGACTTATTGGAAAGCAGCCGGGATATGAAAGGTATGGATCTCAATATGTTCGTTACCACCGTATTTTGGAAAATTTTCAAAATCGCGAACAAGTATCTACTCGTGATTTAATTGAGGCTTTAGTTTATTTTACTCAATTTAATGATGGTCAAGTTGTAACAAAAGATGATTTGATAGATTTATTTCATACGGCATGGATATTGAATACCAGTATTTTTAGTTATTTGGAAGGTTATGGAGAAACATATCCGTTTAAATACGGTGATAAGTGGGAGTTGATTGGTTTAAGAAAGCAAATTGAAGCTGTACTAATAGCTCTGGATAGAAATTCTTTGGGTGCAAATTATCGCGATAATAAGACTTTATTTGGGCCCGCCGCTGATAAAGTAATGCCAGTAATTGATGCAACTAAGGCAGGTAAGAAAATCGATGTAGATATTCCCCCCGCCGCGTCGAGCACGGTGGATGTGCAGGATGTTGAGGCCGATAAGAGAATGTTTTGGGTGGATAAGTTTTGGAGGGCATTACATTCGCGAAAGCGCAACATTCCTGGGATGTATGATCTTGGAAAAGAAAATTTGGTTAAAATTGCGCAAATCGGAGATCTGCGTTGGGTTGGAATTTATGATCAAAATGAAAACCGTTGGTTTGAACTTGTCGTGGATTCAGACGATAAGCCGCTTGCATATGGTGCGAGTATGATTCCGGTACAATCAGACACAGACTCGATTTTTTTGACATTTAATGTCCTTCGTGACGTTCAGACAAGGCGTGTGGCTTTAGGAAAGGATAAGATTAATAGTTGGGATATTCTGCATGGGAGGATGGACATTCTTAAGACAATAACCGGAAGAAAAAGTTTTATTGTGCAAGGAAAACAAATATTTGGGAGAGAAGCGATTGAACGAACGGCAGTCATTTTTTATTGGAAACATGGTTTTCGTTTTATTAATCCTATAAATCCTTTAGTTCGTGACTTAATTGAGGTCATGGAAAAAGGGGAACGCTTGGCAGATTATCAAATCAATGCCTTGGCACATTCCGGGTCAATGATCTATGAGTTGCCAGATGTTTCTTCGGCACCTGCAAATAGTTCTTCCGCGCCGACAGTAGAAGGTGATTTCACGAAGGGTGGTATCGACTTTGACCCAACCAACATGAATTTGCAAATTAAGCGCGACGGGAAAGGTGTTCCATTGCCTTTGCCCCAACAGAATTTGGAACAGATTAATATTCAGGGATTGTTTCCTGTCATCATTAACATTACGCCGATCAATGCCCAGACCTTGCCGATCTTTTTAGGGCAGGCTCCTAAAGAACCAGCCAGAGAACCAGAACTGGCGGCTAATTCGGCTGGTTAGAAATTAGATAAAGTCTGATTTATGATAAAACTTAATACAAAAAACAATCGTCCCCTGCGACGCAATATTTCGTGCGGCATTCTTTTGGCGTTTGTCGTCAATGCAGTTTTGATGCCGGTTAGTCCGGCGTTTGGGCAAGAAGCCGCGGCTTTACCTTTGCCGGGAGATATGGTTTCTGAAAAGCTCGAGTATTCTCCGGTTGTTTTACGTGGTTTACAATATTTTTCCGACGATCCCTTAAAATTTAATTTTATCATTGATGCTGGGGAGGAAAATTTAGCTGGGCAAGCTTTGACAGATGAATCCCAAGAGTTGATCAAATATTTCTTGGCGTCTTTGACTGTCCCTGACAAAAATATGTGGGTCAATCTTTCGCCGGATGAGAAGGACAGGATTATTCCCGACGGATTTGGATCGACTAAAATGGGCATGACGCTTTTGGCGCAAGATTATCTTTTAAAACAATTAGCGGCGTCTTTAACGAATCCAGATACGGATTTGGGGAAAGAATATTGGGCTAAAGTAGGGAACGGTCGCGACCGTTCCCTACAGAACAAAGTCTGGATCGTGCCGGATATTGCCAAGATTTATCGTCAAGACGACAAGGTTTTTGTCGCTCAGGCGCATTTGAAGGTCATGCTGGCGGAGGATTTAACTCCCCCCAGCCCCCTCTTTAAAAAAGAGGGGGAGAGTGGGGGAAACCTCTCTTCTAATAAAGAGAATCATCTAGTAACCCCCTCTTTAGATAAAGAGGGGGAAGGGGGAGTTCTGAAGTCGAGCGCCTCATCAGATATCTTTCGTTCTACCATCCTTCCCACCATCGAAAAACAAGTCAATGAGGGCAAAGATTTTGCGCCGCTGCGACAAGTGTATCATTCGCTTATTTTGGCTGTTTGGTTTAAAAAACATTTGCGCGAAAGTTTTTTGGGAAAAAATTATGTCCAGCAGAATAAAATTGTGGGCGTTGAGACAGACGACCTTTCGCTTAAAGAAAAAATTTACGGGGAATACTTGCAGTCTTTTGAAAAAGGGATTTACAACATTATTAAAGAAGAAGTTGACCCGCAGACGCAGGAGATGATCCCTCGAAAGTATTTTTCCGGTGGGGTTGATGTGACGAATTTAAATTTAGAGGAAAAAACATCTGTCGTTGCTGGCAGTGCTTTAGAAGTTGAAGGTGTCCAAAAGGGTAGAGCTTATCAAGTTTTAACTTATTTAGGATTAAATCGTGAAAGCAAGAATCGTAGTTTTGTTGCCGCGCTGAGTGTGTCTTTGTTGTTTCACTTTTTTGTGTTGTGGGGGCCGCAGGGAAATGAAACTCACCGAATTGAATCTGCGCCAAGTTTAGAGGCGGTTCTTGTAAGTTTGCCAGACGTAAAAAAATCTGCTGAGCAACAAGCATCCAATTCCGCCGAGCAAAAAGAATCAAAGCCGCTCATAATGCGCATGGATGGAAAACCTTTAGGGGAAGGGTTTTTAGATCCAAATGATTCTTTGTCTTCTAATCGGACGACGGCGTTTATCGAAGGCGTTGATCCTAAAAATCCTTTTGGTTTATCGGAAGAAGAACGAAAACGTTCGCCTCATGCTTTATTAGGTGCAAACGGTGAGGTCGTCGATGTTCCTATTGGTCAGGCAGGTATTCAAAGGCTAACGCGCAAAGTTGGGGAAAAGCCAGTTGAGCAAGAAAACAGCATGAAGTATGTTCCTCAGGAGCCGATTAGTATTCCATATACGATGCCAAAGGATGAATATGTCCCGCAGGTTTATTCACCGCCAAATGGTTTTGCTCCAATAGTTAATCAATTAAAGCCCATTTCAATTCCTAAAGGGCAAAAGTTGGCTATGGAAGATGTCAAAGGTTTGCCGGGTACAAAGGAAGTTGCTGTCAGAAATATGCGTGAAATGGGAGATATGTTAAATCGTGCTGGAGTTTGGAAAGAACATCCTGCCTATCAGGGGCAGGTTGTCAGTCCACAAAAAGTTGATGAGCTTTTGACATCGACGGGGGATATACATAGTGATTATTTTGGAGAAAAGAAGGATTCATTATTCACGGCTTATAACTTTACCGCTGATGAGTTGGCGCGGTTTTTTAATCAGGCCGGCGATAAATTATCACGAGAGGAAAAAGAATTTAGAAACTTTTTGGAAAAGAATGGAGTGATTAAAAATCAAGGCGGCAAGTTTGTTGAGGACAAAAATGTCAATATTTTGGTTCATCCAAATGATTTGCGAGAAGATGATGCAAATACTGTGCGTGAACATGAAAAAGGTCATGCTTTGTATGAAAGCGACAAGCAGTATCAACAAGAAGTGTCAAAGGTTAAACAAAAACTTTCAGCGAAGGAACAAGAATTCTTGAAAAAACTTTTAACGCATATGGGATATCATGAGGTTTCGCACGATCGCGAGTTTGCCGAATATTTTACTGATACAGATTTGCTGCTTCATCATTTTCGTAGGATTTTTTCAGATCAATATGACCGAAGTCAATCGCCAGAGCGTCGCAATCAGGCGAAAGAATTAGCGGCAGAGATGTTTAAAGAGAAGACCGTTTCAAAAAGAGAGTCTGGCCAGTTTTTTAAAGACTTTATGAAAGAATTTTTAAGTAAGACTATGACGGATTTAGCAAAAGCTAAAACAGATGCACAAAAAAGAAAGGGAATAGCTGATACACAAGCTAAGCCAGCGGATATGTCTTTTTTGAATACAAATATTATTCCTCATTTTGATCCGGGTGGAATAGGCCTAGACGTGACCAGAGTACAGATTGAATCTTTTCAGGGGAATAAAAAAGAAATTATTGATCGTCTTGCTCAAGGGGGACAAAAAGTAAGTGCCCAAGATCAGAAGCAAGCGAGGGCCGCTTTAGAACGTTTCATTAAAGACCAAGGTTATGCAGATCAAGATGTTTTTGTCGTTAGCCAAGATTATTTTGAGAATGATGCGTGGGACGTTGAGCTAGTTCGTAAACAAGGCGAAACTTCCCTGCAAGAGGTCGTTGGACGCAGATTAACCCAAGTGCCAGCATCAGAAAAAAATAATGTGCAAAGCATTTTAAAAGCTGTCAGCGAAGTCTTAGCGCAAAAGTCTTATGCTCACGGAGAAAGTTTAATAGTCAAGGCGCCAGTTAATGTTTCCGGTGAGCCGTGGGAGCTGATTATTGAGTTATCTGGCGGTCGGGATAGAGCGTGGGAAGGTAAGAAAAAAGTACGCGATGAGCCTAAAAAAGTAGTCAATATTCGTTTTATTAAAAATGATCGGCCGCAAGGGTGGCGAGGAAATCTTTATGCTAGTCAAAGCGGGACAGATTTTTCTAAAGCATTTGACGAGGCTTTGAGAGATTTTAATAAAACTGCAGCCAGCAAAGGGATTGTGTCTATTGCTCCTTTGGGAGAGTCCACAAAGGTTTTGACACTTGATGAGATTCAAGCCAAACGGTTAAATCTGATTCAGCCAGAGTATAAGAATCAAAGAATTGAGTTCTTAACGCAGGTTGATATTGCTGGGCGAGTGTTTGATCTGCATGTTGTGCAGAGCCAAGAAACAGGCGGATACGAAACGCGTTTGGCTATTGAAATCCCGGGGGCAGAATATGAATATGCGCAAACTGTCGGAAATCTTGGCGTGCGGCACAATGGTGCAGGCTCCTCAATGCAGGGTTTTACAGAGGCGGTTAAAATGTTAAAACCAAAGATTGAAGCTTGGCTTAAAGAGCAAAAGCAAAGTCCTAAATCTGTCAGTTCTTCTCTGGATATAGAGCCGCCCGGCGGTATTGACTTAAATCCACAAAATTGGCAATTGGAAGAACAAACAGACCGGCCGGCCTCGTCAGTAATTCTTTTTGATCCTGAAAACTCTGCCATCGTCCCGTTTAGCGGCATTACGCCGATTATCATTCAGACAACGCCTGTGAGTTTGCCTTTGCTTTTAGGCTTATCTTCAACGCCGCCGGCAGAAGATGTTTCTTTAGTTGAAGTGCGTTAGAGATTCTGTTTTCTACGGATTATTATTTTTGTCGAGCAGGCTCCCAAAAACCCACAACAAAAAAAGCGGCAAGAGCGAAAAGAGAATGCGGTTTAGCGACACCGAAAGCCACCATTTGATTTCAAAATACGTATTGATCTGATAATACGCAACAATCACCGTTAGATAAAACAGCAAAAACAAGCCACTGAGAATATTAGTCTTGACCCACGGCTTTTTGCCGCCGAGAATTAAGCCTAAGAGAAGTAAAATCCACAAGCCATTCCACTTGGCGCTTTTAAATTCCACCCAAAGAAAATTTAAAATAATTTGAAGCCGCTCCCATGTCGACGGTTTGAGTGTCGAAGTCAGACCATTGACAAATGTCTGATTGCCCGGCGAGTAAAGCACGTTAAAGACAAAGGTTGGTAAAGAACAGAGGGCAAATCCTAAGAAAAAAAGTCCGGCGCAAACGAAAGAAAAGTTTTTGTTTTTGCGCAATTTGCTTGTTAGGGTTAACCCGACGACCAAGCCGCAGAGAATAAGGGAAGCGATCAAGCCTTCAGGTTTGGTAAATCCCAGAAAGCCGGCCAAAAGTCCGGCGAGCAAGGCCAATGGCTTTCGGTTCTTTTTTTGTGCTTCTGTAAGGGCGACGATAGAAGCTAAGAGATAAAACGAAAGCACAATGTCGCAGTATTGGGTCGTGGCCAGCAAAATATAAAACGGCAAGGTCAGGATCAAAAGACCTGGCAAGAGTGAAAAAACGTTTTTTGTTTTTTCCCAAAGAGCGCTGCTTAATAATCCGGCGGTCAAACACGAAAAAAGAATGGATGTGACTAAAGGTGTTGTGTCATTTGGTTTTGCGCTAAACAACCAGCCCCAGACATTGATCAGCGGCAAAAGAAGCGGATAATGCGGGCTGCTGCGCCAAAGATCCGCTGAAAAAAGATTGTGCCAATATTCCCCGGACAAGAATAGAAATTTGGCTTTAAAGTTCCAAACCTGCCAGGCGTCCCAACCGCCGTAAGGATAAAACAGGCCTTGTTTGACGACGAGAAAAAGGATGACGAGAATAAGGGACGCAAGGCTGATGTTTTGCCATGTCATTTTGGGTAAATCAACTCTTAGGGACTTGTTTTTTCGAAAGACAAAGCGTTCAATCATTAACGCTACCAGAATCACAAGATGTGCGCTGATAATAAACTCCGGCAGAAGGCGGTTAAAAAATAAAAAGCTTGCGAATGTCAAATGGCTGCTTAACCCTAATCCTAAACCAATACCCAGTGCGCTAGTAAGAAAAAGATTAGGTGGGGTATCTTTTTTAAACAAAAAGTTTATCCAGAGAATCCCAATGGCGCTAGAAATCAAAAAGGGTAAGAGGATCATGGCATTTGTGTATGCTGGATTTTATTAAACGTTTCGTTCTCGTCAGCTTTGTAAATAATACTGGTGTTTGGATTGTGCACGAGAATGATTCCATATTGGTTAGCTTTGAGCGCTTGTAATTTGAGTTCTTTGATTTTCTTAACTGCGGCCTGTGGCGTTGTGTAATCAAAAATGACAAATTCGTGGGACATATTATTTAAGTCAAGAATCGTTGGTGCCAAAACCAGCTGAGCTTGCGCAAACTGCATAGCGTTGCGATTGTCGTCGAGATTTTTATCGGTCGCGTAGCCAATATAAGGAGCGTTGCCGATAAAGGACCTAAGCCCGCGAAAGCGGTCGCCTAAAAATGTATAGGCAATACGCTTGCGGACTTGGGACATTTTTACCGTTTCTTTGGCTGAGCAAAAAAGATTAAAGGCCAAGAGCAAAGACGCGGTAGCTAAAAACAGCGGTGCTTTCCAAAGGTGTACAAAAATTAAAAACTTTTTATTTATTGTTAGCATTAGCTTGTGTTAACGAATCCAAAAATCCTTTTGCGGCTCAATTGATTGGCGCCTCTATGGCGCAATTCGCCTTAAAAGGATTTTTGAATTCGTTAAAGATATAGGCGTTGTTTTTGTATTCTACAATAAATATAAAAAATTATTATTTTTAACTTAAACTTATTTGCCTATAATGGCGATAGAATTTTACTGGTGCACTGACAAAAGGGAGGAAACCTTGATTCGTTTAGGCATTATCGGTTGCGGCCATTGGGGCCCTAACCATATCCGTATTTTTAGCCAGGTGGCCAATTCGCAAGTGGTGATCTGTGCGGATTTGGACGAAGCGCGACTAAAGTCGATTAAGGCACTTTTCCCGACGATCAAGACGACAAAAAATTATCGCGAAATTTTAACCGACCCGGATATTGACGCGGTGTGTATTGCAACCCCTACTAATACGCATTTTCAGTTTTCGAAAGAAGCGCTCGAGCACGGCAAGCATGTCTTGTGCGAAAAGCCGCTGGCGCTAGACCCGCAAGAATGTTTGCAGTTAAAAGAACTCGCTAGCCAAAAACAAAAACTACTTATGGTGGGTCACATCTTTGTTTTTAATCAGGGCATTGTGCGGCTTAAGGAATATATTAATTCCGGCGAGCTAGGAAAGATCCAGTATGCCCATTCGCAGCGCACAAATTTGGGACCTTTTCGCTACGATGTCAATGCGCTTTGGGATTTGGCGCCGCATGATATTTCCATTTTTGATTTTTTGTTTGATTCATCAGCTTTGAAAGTTTCATCTTGCGGCCAGAAATATTTGGGGCAAAGTCTTGAAGATGTGGCTTTCGCCTCGTTGGAGTATCCGGGAAACATTTTGGTCAATGTTCATGTCAGCTGGCTGGACCCTAAAAAGGTGCGCCAGATTACAATTGTCGGCGACAAAAAAATGGTTGTTTGGGACGATTTGGATAATTTGGGGCCGATTCGTCTCTATGACAAACACGTCGAACGCACGAGTAAATTTTATGAAAGTTACGGCGAATTTCAGCTGCTCTCGCGCGAGGGAAGCATCACGATCCCTAATATGGGATTTCACGAACCGCTCAAAGTACAGGCGCAGTATTTTATCGATTGCGTTTTGAACCATAAACAACCAGAACGTGCGGATGCCCAAAAGGGTTATTATGTTGTCCGCACGTTATGTGCGACACAGCGTTCGATTCAGCAAGGTGGCGCACCCGTGGAGATAGCGTGATAAAAAAGAAATTTTTCAAACATCCCACCGCTTTGGTCAGTCCCAAAGCGCAGATTGGAAATCGCACGCGGATCTGGGCTTTTGCCAACATCCAGGAGGGGGCGATGATCGGCGAGGATTGCAATATTTGCGACGGCTGTTATATCGAAAAAGGGGCTGTCGTTGGAAATCATGTGACCTTAAAAAACGGCGTCAATGTTTTTGAAGGTGTGACGATCGAGGACAATGTTTTTTGCGGGGCCAATGCGGCGTTTACCAATGACCGTCATCCGCGCGCTTTGCGACGGGATCCGTGGGTTTTGGAAAAAACACTCGTAAAGTGCGGGGCTTCGATTGGCAGCAATGCCGTTATTTTGTGCGGGATTACCATCGGGCAATATGCGGTTGTGGGTGCCGGCAGCGTGGTCACTAAAAGTGTCGGCGATTTTGAAATTGTTGCCGGCAATCCGGGCCGTTGTTTGGGTTATGCTTGCCTCTGCGGGCGCAAGCTTTCTGCTGACTATTATTGCGCTGCCTGCCGCAAACAATTCTTGTTTCTAGAAAACAAACTCCGTCCTAAAGAATAGATTTTTTATGAATAAATGTTTGGTTTCTCCGGTTGCCTACAATGAACATGTCAAGCTTCGAAAGGTCATTGAGCGGTTTTTAAAATCGCCTGTTGTAAATCAAGTGGATTATTTGATTGTCGATGACGGCTCCGATGATGGCACAAGCGAAATGATCCACTCTTTTGACGCGCAAGCTGTCAAGACAATCCGCCACACACAGCGTCGAGGGGTTGGAGCTGCGATACGCACGGCCATCAAATACGCCATCGAAAAAGGTTATGATGTTTTGGTCATCATGGCCGGGAATGATAAAGATAACCCGGATGAAATTCCGATTATTCTTGAACCGATACTAAAGCGCGGTTTTGATTTGGTCCAGGGTTCGCGCTATTTAGGTGGCAATCGTATTGGCGGAGACATGCCGTTTTATCGCAAATGGGCAACGCGTTTGCATCCGTTTCTTCTTTCGGTTTTTGTGGGGCATACGGTCACCGACAGCACCAATGGTTTTAGGGCCATACGGCTTTCTTTGTTTAAAGATAAACGCTTAAACATTGACCAGAAGTGGCTTGATACTTATGAGTTAGAGCCATACATCCTTTTTAAAACCATTCGTTTAGGCTATCGTTTCTGTGAGGCGCCTGTCACAAAAATTTATCCGGCCAAAAGTTTGGGGTATACAAAAATGAAGCCGATTGTCGGTTGGTGGAGTATTTTAAAACCGATCTTTTATTTGGGGCTGGGAATAAAAAAATGAAAAAGTGCAGCCGCTGTAAAATTGTTTTTCATAATGACGAACGCAAACAGTGTTTGTATTGCGACACGGATTTGTTGAAAGTTGAACGTGACGACACGGTAGGGTTTCGAGATGAAAAGGATTTTGACCCTAACTTAGTCGGCGGAGATATCAAGCGTGAAGTCTCGACGCTAAAACAGATTTTGTCGGATTGGGAATTAGGCGAATATTTGCGGGCCCAATATGTTATCGGAACATATTTTAAAGTCAGGACATTTAAGTTTTTGTACGATTTTAGCCGCAATCACTTTAAGATGGGGCGCGATTTTAAACGTCTTCTCGTTCAGCCACTGAATTTAACGTCTTTTCTTACGCTGCCTTGGGTTGTCCTTAATACTTTAGACTCTATTTATATTCGTTTGTCCTATAATGCGTATTGCACAAAGTGCGGTTGGAAATTTCATCAAGTCCATGCGACTCAATTGCATAATTCGGCAGAATGTGAATACAACATGGAGTATTCGAGAATCGTTAAGGAGATTTTAAACGGAAACCTCAACAAGACCGAAGGCCTGATCAAGGAAAGCGCGTATAAAAAGATTCGCAGCGGCAAGCGTAGTGCTTACAAGGACCTGTGCTCTCGTCGTAGCGGTATCGGATGGTTTTTTGATGTGATGTGTATTTGGTTTTCGATTTTGGCTCTGATGACGATTGTGGTTATTTTGGTTTTTCCGTTTTTTCTTAAATTTGGTAATTTTATGACAGCAGAGGAGGCGGTATGAAACGGTTGATGGTTAGTTGTGTGGTATTGTTTATTGTCGGATGCGCAGCGCCGGGGCCGATCAAAAATATTATCCGTGATGAGCAGTTTAGCGGATATAAGATGCAGTTAGAGCAGCTCGAAAAAGATTATCTGCAAAAAAAGATCAGCTACGTGCAATATCTTGAGGATAAAAAACGGATTGAAGAAGATTATCAAAAACAGATTGATGGCCGTCGGGATTTGATCCAAAACCAAAATACGCCCAGCGCGGCAACTGAGATGGTGCCATGAGACTATACGGACGCAATCCAGTTTTAGAAAGAATCAAGTCCAACCCGCGCAGCATCAAGCGGATTTTTGTTGAGCATGGCCATCCAGACTCAGCGTATGTTAATCAGAAGGCCAAGCAGTTTGGCTTGCCTGTGACGATGGTCCCCGCCTCTAAGATGCTCAAACTTGCGCGTGATGTCAACTCCCAGGGCTTGCTCGCCGAGGTGGAAGGGTTTTCATATTTGCCGTTTCCTGATCTTCTAGCGCAGGCAAAAGAAAAACACGGAACATTGGTTTTTTTAGATGAGCTTAATGACCCGCAGAATCTTGGTGGAATTATGCGCAGCCTAGGTTGCCTTGGCCATTTTTATATTGTTTTGCCGACGCATCACTCGGTTGAAGTGACCGAGACCGTTTTGCGCGTCGCCTGCGGCGGGGATAATTATGTTGCTGTAGCTAAAGTCGCCAATATCGCCGTTGCAATTACAAAAGCGAAAGAAGAGGGTTTTTGGATTGCCGGATCGGTCGTCAAAAACGGAGAAGATTTAATAAAGACCCAATTCCAGTTTCCGCTAGCAGTGGTGATCGGGTCGGAACAAAAAGGGATCCGGGATGTTATCGTCAAACATTTGGATCTTGCGATTACAATCCCGATGGCGCATGATCGCATGTCGTTTAACGCGGCCCATGCGACGACGATTTTATGTTATGAAATTTCGCGACAAAGAACTCAATATAAAGAACATTTAAAAACACAGAAAAAATGAAAAAAACAACATCGCAAATTCAGAAAAAAAAGTCCCAGCCGTCTTTGAGGGCGGCGGTCGATTTCTTTGCCGAGGCTGGACTTTTGAAACATGTCAAGCGAAGCGGCTGGTGGGTTGCCGGCATCAAGGAACCTGAGTCGGTGGCTGAACATTGTTTTCGCACGGCGGTCATCGGATTTTATCTGGCCCATTTAGAAAATTTGGACCCTTACAAGGTCGTCGTCATGGCGCTTTTTAATGACATTCACGAGGCGCGCATTAACGATTTGCACAAAATGGGCCATTACTACATTGACTTTAAAGATGCCGAGAAAAAAGTTTTTAAAGACCAGGTTGCGCAGCTTGATCAAAAAATCGGTATTGTCCTCGAAAAAATGCGCAAAGATTACGACGAGCAGACAACGCCAGAAAGCATTGTCGCTCGCGATGCGGATATTTTAGAATGCCTGTTGCAAGCTAAGGAATATTACGATCGCGGGCACCAGGGCGCCAAACTTTTTTTTAAGCGGGCACCGGAATATTTGAAAACCAAAAGTGCGCAAAAAATGTGGGCGACGATCGAAACATGGGACAGCCACCTTTGGTGGCAGAATGTTGTTAAATTCGAACGTTAATCAGCGGAGAGTTTATGGAACGGATCGGAATGATTGCCAGCAAAATTTCGTCGGGAAATCTATTTCTTTACAACTGTTATGTCATTGTCATTTCTTTTTTGTTGTCGTTCTTAGTGTTTCTGTTAGCTGGCTGTGCAATCTTTCTTGGCCTGTGGGTATTGCGTTTGAGCATAGGGCCGTTTATTCCGTCGATGAGCTCTGGGGTGTGGAATTTGGTTTTTTGTTATTCTCTAAGCGCCTTAACCGTTTTAGTTGGAATGATCAATCTTGTCGCCGTTTTGAAAAATATTAAATTAAGAAAATGAGTGATCTTTCTCAGACAGTATCTTCGGAAGTTTCTGGTTTGCTTGATGCGATGCCGTTGGGCGTTTTTAGGATCAAGCTGCAGGATAAGCACCCTTTTGTTTTTGTCAATGAGTGCTTCTGCCGTATGCTTTCTTATTCGCGTTTGGAGTTAGAGGCGTTATGGTTTGAGGATATTCTTTTAGACAAAAAAATCGGACTTGCTTTGGTGCAGACGGCGGCGAAAGAAAAGTCTGCGACTATCGCCGAGATTGAAATTTTGACCAAGGCCAAACGTCTTTTGTCCTGCAGTTTGTCTTTGGTTGCTGTCAAAGAGGGCAAAGGAAAACCTCTTTTTGTCGACGGGATATTACAGGATATTACCGATAGCAAGCGCGCGCAAAAAGATCTCGAAGAATCGAAAGAAATTTTTCAGAATGTTTTTAATAACTCGGCGGTGGCAATTCTTGTGGCCGATGCGGCTGGACGGGTCACCGCCTGGAATCCTTTTGTCGAACAGATGCTTGGTGTTGAAAAAATTGATCTTTTTAACAAAGAATTTAGTGAGCTTTTTGCACCCAATGAATGGGAGCGGGTCCTTGCAATACGCGCCAAAGACAGCGAGGGGATAACAGAAATTGAGACGCAGGTTTATAAAAAAGACGGCACTGTCTTGGACGTCGGGCTTTCGCTGTCATTTATTAAGGACCCTCAGAATCGATTAAACGGGTCGATTGTGATTTTGCGTGATATGACCAAACAAAAAATTGCAGAACGCAAAATTCGGGAATCCGAGGCCAAAATCCGTATTATTCTCGATCACTCGGCTGCGGCGATTACTTTGACCGATGAACAAGAACGGATAATTACCTGGAACCGCTTTACTGAACAGATGCTCGATAAGTCCAAGGACGATCTTTATTTGCAGCCTGTTAGTGTGCTTTATCCGCCCTCCGAATGGGAAAAGATCCGCGCGGCCGATATCCGCAAGAGCGGTTCACGCCATCATTTTGAAACATTTGCGTTAAAAAAAGACGGGACATTGATTGATGTGGACCTTTCGGTCAATATTCTTAAGGATTCCAATGGCAGTATCGTCGGGTCGGTTGGAATCATGCAGGATATTACCGAACGAAAGCGCGTCGAGCAAATGCTGGTCAAAGCTAAGATTGCCGCTGAGGAGGCGAATAATTCAAAAAGTTTGTTTTTGGCCAACATGTCGCATGAGGTCCGCACCCCGATGAATACGATTTTGGGGCTTGTGGATTTGACTTTGGATACCCAGCTTTCGCCTGAGCAGCGGGACAATTTGACGACGATCAAAAACGCCGGCGATATTCTTTTGAGTTTGCTCAATGATATTCTTGACCTTTCGCGTGTGGAGTCTGGCAAGATCCAGTTGGAGAATATCGAATTAAGCATTCCCAATATTTTGCAGAGCGTGTGCAAGGGGCTCGAAGTTTTGTCGCGCAATAAAAAGATCGAGCTTGTTCGGCAAGTCGATGAGAATATTCCATCGACGTTAATCGGAGATCCGGTGAGAATACGCCAGATTTTGGTCAATCTTATCAATAATGCGATTAAATTTACGTTTCAGGGGCAGATTGTTACAACTGTCAAATTGCTTGATGTGACCGACGCAGTTTGTCAATTGCAGTTTTCAGTTAAAGATCAGGGGGTTGGGATTGCTCAGGATAAATTAGAAACAATTTTTGAAGTTTTTACGCAGGCAGATGCTTCGACAACACGTCGTTTTGGCGGGACGGGTTTGGGGTTGGCGATTTCCAAGAGGCTCGTCGAAATGATGGGCGGCCGGATTTGGGTGGAAAGCGAAGAGTTTCAGGGCAGTACATTTATTTTTACCGCAAAGTTTCGTATCGGACAAAATGGGCAAGCGGCTGTTTTGCCTGAAGTTAACCAAGCGACGGTTGCTGCCAAAGAAGCCAAGGCTGTTAAAATTTTGCTTGCGGAGGACAATTTGGTCAATCAAAAAATTGCCGCCAAAATGCTCGAAAAAAAAGGATGGTTTGTTAAGGGGGCTGAAAACGGAAAACAAGTTCTCGAGTATCTTGAACAGGAGCCGTTTGATGTGATTTTGATGGATGCCCAGATGCCTGTTTTAGATGGTTTTGAAGCCACTCGTTTGATCCGTGAAGCGGAGAAAAAAACTGGTAAGCATATTCCGATTGTTGCTCTTACCGCTCATGCGATGGCCGGTGATCGGCAAAAATGTCTGGATGCGGGGATGGACGGCTATGTTACGAAACCAATCGATCGGCAAAAACTTTATGAGGCGGTCGAAAATGTTGTTTAATCAGTTTTAAAAAAGGAATGGTATGAGCGAAAAAGTTATTGATCTTGAGGAAGTGTTGGAACGTGTACAGGAAGATAAAGAACTTTTGCTGGAGCTTTTTGACATTTTCACGAAAGATTATTTGCAAAAGACCCAAACGTTAAAAAAAGCCATTGCCGAAAAGAACATTGAGCTGATCAAGGACCTTGTGCATTCGATCAAAGGGGCGGCCGGAAATATTTCAGCAAAGGCCCTGCATGCGGTTTGCGTTAATATCGAAGAGCTTTGTGCCAAAAAAGACATCGCCGCCACACAAGCCGCTTTGCCTGTGCTCGACGAAAGTTTCAAAAATCTTCAAGGCCGTATCGCTGAGATTAAAAAAGAATTTGGTGCTTAACTACATGTTAAAAGGGCAGGGCTATGCGTAGTATTTTCGTTTTGACGATGATGATGTTTGCCCTTTTGGTCGGCGCATTTTACTATGCGTTTTATACGCCGGCTTTGGTGCAAAAAGCCGCCCCGGCGTTTATTGAAAAATATGTTAAAGAAGTGACGTTGAATTCTTTGCGAATCGGCGGCCAGTCGATTGCGTACCCGGAAGTTTTGAAGCTTTATAATATCCGTGCCGAGTTTCAGTGGGAAAACGAGACCTACGAGCTTGCGATTGCAGAATTGGATTTTTTAAATTTTCAAACGTTTATCAGAACGCAGCAACAGGCTTTGATCGATCTTTCGGGCGTTGATATTCACAAGAAAGATTGGGAAATTCTCAACGCGTCTGCAGGTTTGACGGTTAATCTCAACGATAAATCATTCGATAATTGTTTAATTGTCCTGCGCCAGGCGGCAATAAAAATTGCTCCTTATAAGTTGACGGGGATCCAGGCGCGTATTGAGGCCAGTCGCCAGAGTGTCAAAATTCCCGAATTCAAGGCCCAGGCTTATGGCGGTGGGGCAAAGGGAAAAATCAGTTTGACGTTTACGCCTAAGGTTTCGGAAGAAATCAACATTGAATTTTGGGACATGAAAAGTACGGAATTAGCGTTGTTTAATAAAAGGCTTTTTGCGCAAGTTAGCGGGGACTTTAACGGGACTTTAAAGTTTAGCCGGGCCGAAGGGTTGATTGCCGTTTTGGCTATTTTTGCCGAAATTCCTAAAGGAGGCACTCTGTCGACGAATCTTGGCAAAAAGATAAGCGGGTATATTGTTGACGAAGAAACTCTTGGCAAGATAACAGATTCGATCGAGAAAAAAGGCAAAATCGAGTTTGATAATGCCCAGGTTAGAATTCTTAAACTCAATGAGAGAGTAGCCGGCGTTAGCGTGACCTTAGAGAACAAAAAAGACAATTTGTCAATTCATGAAACAATTAATATGGATATGAGCCGTATCCTGGCAAAATTTGATTGGAAGAAATAGACGGTAATGCGTTTTTCACTTTTAACGCTTATTCTCTTAGGGGCATTGTGTTATTTTAATGCGGTCGGAAATCCGTTTGTCCACGACGATATTGTTTTTATTCTGCAAAATCCCGGAGTCCATCATCTTACCGGGATCGCGGAAGTTTTTAATAAAAGTTCTTTTGCGCCCGCATCGATTGCGGTCGCCAATGGGTATTACCGCCCTTTTTTGGATCTTGTTTATCGTCTGGAGTATTGGCTGTTTGGTCCGGCTCCTCAAGGATATCATCTGCTTAATATCGGGCTTCATCTGGCCAATGCGTTTTTGATCTTTGCCTTGGGTTTGCGTTTGACGGGACGTGAAATTTTTTCATGGTGTGCGGCAGCTTTGTTTTTGGTTCATCCGATACAAAGTGAGGCGGTCGCGTGTATTTCCGGAATATCCAATCTGCTTTTTGTATTCTTTCTGCTCGCATCGTTTTTGCTCTATACCCGGATTTCTAATCAAACTTCTCAATTGACTTGGGTTGACGAGGCTGCAACGTATAGCGGGGCGCTTGTTCTTTTTGGCTGCGCGCTTTTGTCTAAGGAACAGGCGATTGTTTTGCCGCTGCTTTTGTTGCTTTATGAATTTTGTTTTCCCAGAATTATGACCACCAGTAATAATATCTGGCGGCTTCGGTTGGCAGGGTTTTTAATTGTCGCCGGCGGGTATCTTATGTGGCGCAAAATTATCGTCGGCGAATTCTTGACTTCTTTTGTGAGCAATTGGGGTGAATTTTATTTAAGGCTAAAATCGTTTCCGGGGATGATGCTCAATCATTTGCAAACGGTTTTTTGGCCTTCGGATTTGCATTATTACCGCAGTTATGACATTCTTTTGCCTTGGGCTTGGCCGGCGGTCAGTTTTTTTCTTTTGCTGATTGTTTGCATTTTAGTCTGGACGATTTTGCCAAAGAATCGTCAGATGCTTTATAGCTTTGGGTTAGGATGGTTTGCGCTCACACTTTTGCCGACGACGAGTATTGTTCCGTTAGTCCATGAATATTCTTTTATTGCAGCCTTTGAACATTTTCTTTATTTGCCTTTGGCGGGTCTTTTATGGAGCCTGCTAATTGTGTTGGACTATTTTGCGGAGCAAATATTTCGTCGAAAAAGTCCGATTGTCAAAAAAACTTTTATGGCCTTTGCGATTGTTGCCGCTGTTGTTTTAACGCAAGCGCAAACGCGAGTTTGGGCTGGTGAGATTGCTCTTTTTGAAAGAGCGGTTAAATACGAAAACGGTATAGGCCGGCTGCATCTTCTTTTGGCGCAGGCTTATTATGCCAACGGCGATTTTCGGCAAGCCAAGGGAGAATACAGCGTCGGGCGTGATATTATGCTCAAATATCTTGGCAAAATCAAAGACCAGCGGGTCAAACCGTTTTACCTCTCGTTCTTAAAAGACAGCTTGCTGGGGATTGCTGGCTGTGAGCAGGCGCTTGGGAATTGGCAGGCGGCCAGCGACGAGTATGAAAAGATTTTATTGTTCTCTGTAGAGGACAGTCGTGTTGAAAATAATTTGGGCGTTTGCGCGATTTACGCCAAAGATTTGCAAAAGGCCGAACAACATTTTCGCCGCGCTTTAACCATTGATTCAAATTTTCAGGCTGCAGCAAAAAATTTAGAACAGGTGCTTAAACAAAAATCTTTAGGAGTCCAATGACGCTATCTTTTCAAATTATTGCCGCAGGCATTGCGGTTTTTCTTTTGGGGGTTTTGGGTATTTTGCTGATTGTCCCGACGAAAAAGACGCGACGCGAGCGTTCTTCAGGTGAGCAAAAAATGAAATCTCAGATGCCTCCCCAAAAAGATTGGCAATCGGTCAGCCTCAAATTAGAAAGGCACATTCAGGCTTTGCGCAAAGAAATTGATGAGTCTCAGAGAAAAGAAAAGAATTTGGAACGGGACCTTTCGGTGCAGAGCCAAAAATATAGCAAGCTGCAGGAAAAACTTCTGCAAGAACGTGATTGGCAAAAAAAAGAGAGCGATGATATTGAAAAAAAGGCGCAGGAAATCCTGACGCTTAAAAATGATCTTCGTAAAATGGAGCATGATTTGGGGGTCATGCATTCAGATCGTCTGCGTTTTGAGAGGGAATTGCGTGAATCAAAGAGCGAAAATGATTCGATTGTGCAAGTCCGTCGCAATTTAGAGTTGCATGTCCAAAAAATTGAAGCCGAAAATGAGGTTTTGCGTAAAACAGTCAAAGAATTGCGCTGGGAGACAGAGCGGCTTTCTGAGAAAAAGGATGCCGAGAGCTGGGTGCCAAAAGAAGATTTCGAAAAACTGCAAGACAATCTGCGCAATAAGGAAAAAGATCTCGTCCGATTGAGGGAACAATTTAAAAGAGAAGTGTTATAGGCGCTTTTTAGCATGTTTACCGTTAAGGTGCTAGTCAAAACCTTGACGGTATGTTACACTCCTTCTCTTATGGCACTTATTAGTCTTCAGGAAATCAGCCTCGCCTTCGGCGGGCCTTTACTTTTTGATGGGTTAAGCTTGCAGGTTGAGCCCAATGAGCGCATTGCTTTGCTGGGCCGCAACGGCACAGGCAAAACGACCTTGATGAAAGTTATGGCTAGTCAAGTTGAGATTGACGGCGGTGAGATCATTTTTCAAAAAGGCGTCAAGGTCACGCATTTGCCGCAGGAAGTCCCCAATGATATTACGGGGACTGTTTTTGATATTGTCTTTTCCGGCTTAGGTGAGCGCGCTAAAATTTTAAGCGATTATCATCACGTGACGCATCGGATGCACACGGATCACTCGGATGAGATTATGCGCGAATTGGATCGTGTGCAAACACAGATCGACAAGATAAACGGCTGGGATCTTAATTCTGAGGTCGAAAATATTTTGACGCAAATGCATTTAGACGGGGAAGCGGATTTTCAAACGCTTTCCGGCGGACAGAAGCGCCGTGCATTGCTTGCCAAAGCGCTTATTTTAAAGCCAGATATTCTTTTACTCGATGAGCCGACAAATCATTTGGACATTGACACGATCAATTGGCTCGAAGGTTTCTTAAAAAATTATCCGGGCACGCTGTTTTTTGTTACGCATGATCGGATGTTTATGTCGCATTTGTCGACGCGCATTTTGGAACTTGACCGCGGAAAACTTTTTAGCTGGGCGTGTGATTACCAAACTTTTTTGCAACGCAAACAGATGGCTTTAGAAAATGAAGCGGTACAAAGGCTTGAGTTTGACAAAAAGCTCGCCGAAGAAGAAATTTGGATTCGCAAAGGCGTTAAGGCTCGCCGGACGCGTAATGAAGGCCGCGTCAAAGCCTTGGAGCGCATGCGTCTGGAAAAAATGGCCCAGCGAGATCAAATCGGCAAAGCGCGTATTGTGTCGCACGAAGCTGAGGCATCTGGGCATTTAGTCATCAAGGCGTCGAATCTTGGGTTTAGTTACGGCGAGAAATGTATTATTCGGGACTTTTCGACACAGATTATGCGCGGGGACAAGATTGGCGTTATAGGGGCAAACGGTTCGGGCAAGACGACTTTGCTGCGTATTCTTTTGGGACAGTTATCACCGGACAAAGGCAAAATTCGTTTAGGAACCAATTTGGAAATTGCTTATTACGACCAGATGCGCCAGCAATTAGACGAAGAAAAAACGGTTATCGAAAACATCACCAAAGGCGGGGACACGATTACGATCAACGGTAAGCCCCGGCATGTGATTGGGTATTTGCAGGATTTTTTGTTTACCCCGGAGCGTGCGCGCACGCCGGTTAAGGTGTTGTCTGGCGGGGAGCGCAACCGGATTTTTTTGGCACGGCTTTTTACAACGCCGTCGAATTTTTTGGTTATGGATGAGCCGACCAATGATTTGGACATTGAAACACAGGAGCTGCTAGAAGAGCTTTTGATGGAATATTCGGGTACGCTTATTTTGGTCAGCCACGACCGGTCTTTTTTGAACAATGTTGTTACATCGACGATCGTGCTCGATGGGACAGGCGAAATTTATGAATACGCCGGCGGTTATGACGATTGGCTCTCCCAGAGGGGCACGCAGGAGAAAAAAACAGCCGCCAAGCTTAAAGCGGACCGGCCACGTGAGGAAGAAAAACCGATAACCGTCCGAAAACTTTCCTATAAAGAACAGCGTGAGCTGGAACTTTTGCCGTCAGAAATTCAAAAGCTTGAAGCCGAGCAAGAAAATTTGTACGCGCTCTTAGCGGACATCGCTTTTTATCAAAAAGGTCCCAAAGAAGTTGCTCAAGCGCAAGAACGCGTCGATGTTATCGGCGAGCAACTTCTTAAGCTCTATGAGCGCTGGGAATATTTAGAAGCTTCGCGCGAAGCTCTTGAGTAACTTTTGGCTTACTATGTATTTCTTTGTAAATGAAATGTCGGTTGATAATCATTATTGATCGTTGAGTTTTTAGTGTTAAAGTGATTTTGTGAGAGCAAAATTACTTATTCTTATCGTTATTCTCCTTTTTCCTCTAGCTGATGCTTGGGCTGATATCAAGGTCTCTTTCGGCCCAGAAACTTCACAGATTAAGGCTTCCATCAACTACACGCTCGTCGGGCGATACCGTGCCCATTTTGAGAAATATGAGGGTACGCTTATTTTCAATGAAGATCAAAAGAGCGTTAAATCAGTTTTTTTAGAAATTGAGGTTAATAGTGTCCGGTCGTCTTTTTTAAGTCTCGATAAAATTGTTCGTTCCAAACAAATTCTTAGTGCAAAAGAATTTCCAAAAATCACTTTTGAAAGTCACTCGATTGTTGGGGATCCAGAAGGTTATCGGGTCAAAGGGGTTCTGAATTTACACGGCGTTAAGAAAGAATTTTTTTCGAGCTTTACGCAGGACATTTTTATAGATAAAGATACGCAAAAAGAAATCATGCTTTTAAAAGGCAACTGGGTCATTAAACGTAAAGATTTTGGAATTATTTGGAATAAACTTTTAGACAAGGGCGGAATTATCGTTGGAGATTACATAAATATTGATTGGGAAATCAGGGTTCCGATAATATCCTTACAAAAGGAGGGCGCATGAAAAATGTCTTTGTACTGGTTTTGTTGTTTATGTTTTTAGCGGTTGGGAAAGCGTCGGCCGCTAATCAACCGGCAAAAAAATTATTACGTGGAGTTACTAATGTTTTGACAGCGCCGGTTGAAGTGGTTAAACAAACGCGCAGTTATTGGATTAAGGGTGCGCAAAAAACGCCGCACATTCTTGTTTGGATTTTTTCCGGCGCTGTGTGGGGCACAGTGCAAACCATTAAACGTGCCGGATCTGGCGCGTGGGATATTGTTACTTTCCCGGCTGTCAAATCAGATCAGTCTAAAGCTTTGATGCAGCCGGATTATGTTTTTCAAGAATGGCCCAAAAATCCGGTGAGCGGACGATAAAGTCTGGTCTAAAGAATTATGAATCCTAAATATAAAAAAATTTTGGTTCTTGGAGCAACTGGGTATGTCGGCGGGAGGCTTTTGCCTAAACTTTTAGAAGGTGGCTATTGTGTTAAAGCTTCGGGAAGATCTGTTAAAAAACTCCGGAGTCGTTTTTGGGCGAATCATCCAAATGTAGAACTTGTCGAGGTGGATATTCATGATCCAAAATCTTTACGTTTGGCTTTAGTGGATGTGGATGTCGCTTACTACTTGGTGCATTCAATGAATCCGCAAACTGAGGATTTTGAGGCCGCCGATCGCATTGCCGCGCATAATATGATTACACTTGCAAAGGAATGTGGTTTAAAGCGAATCATTTATTTGGGCGGCTTAGGCGAAGATTCTGCGGATCTAAGTAAACATTTAAAATCGCGCCATGAAGTTTCTGAAATATTAAAGTCCGGTTTGGTGCCCGTGACAGTCTTGCAGGCTGCGATGATTATCGGATCTGGCAGTGTTTCATTTGAAATTTTACGGTACTTGGTTGATCGTTTGCCGATTATGATTACTCCCCGTTGGGTCAATACGCCCAATCAGCCGATTGCGATAAAAAATGTCATTGAGTATCTTTATGGCTGTTTAGAAAAAGATGAAACGATCGGGGAAACTTTTGATATCGGTGGGAGGGAAGTTGTTTCATATCAACAATTAATGCGAATTTATGCCGAAGAAGCCGGTTTGCCTCGACGATTGATTATTCCGGTACCCGTTTTAACGCCGCAGTTAAGTTCGCTGTGGATTCATTTGGTGACTCCGGTTCCCAGTTATATTGCGCGGCCTTTAGCTGAGGGTTTAAAAAATCCGGTTGTTTGTAAAGATTCGCGTATCCGCGAAATTATTGTGCAAGAACTTTTAGATTGCCGTCAAGCGATACGGCGGGCTTTGCTTCGGATACATAATAATGATGTCGAAACCTCGTGGGTTGACGCGGGGGTTATTGCGCAATATTCATTGGCGCAGTCGGGTGACCCTCATTGGGCGGGCGGAACTATTTATGAAGATAAACGGACGCTTAAAGTTGGCGTTTGTTCAGAAAAAGTTTGGGCTGTCGTTTCTCGCATCGGTGGAGAGCAGGGGTGGTATCACGGCACTTGGCTGTGGGTTTTGCGTGGGTTCATTGACCGCGTTGTTGGCGGCGTGGGACTTCGGCGTGGGCGAAAAAATTCGCAAAAGATTGCCGTTGGGGATGCTCTTGATTTTTGGCGCGTGACGGGTGTTGAAGAAAATCAACAACTCTCATTAGCTGCGGAAATGAAACTGCCTGGCTTAGCGACGCTGGACTTTAAGATTTTACGGTTGACAGAGCAGAGTTGCGAACTTTCTATTTGTGCGCGTTTTGCTCCGCGGGGTTTAGGCGGAATTATTTATTGGCATTTGCTTATGCCTTTGCATGAGTATATTTTTGGCGGCATGATCAAAAAGATTGCCTATATCGCCGAGAGAAAAAATCCTTCGTGATAATGACAACTTATTTGTCGAGTGCTACAATGGCCCCATGAAATTTTTAAAGTCATTCTGCGGTTTGATGGCCAAGTGTGCGATTGGCCTTATTCTGTTTTATTTTGTTGGGACCCTCGTCATCATCCCGTTGGTTTTGCCGTGGGCTCTTAGCGTGCAGGCAACGAAATTTCTTAAAGTCCCCGTCAAGCTTCGGTCGGCCGTGGTTAATCCTTTTTTGTGGCGTGTCACGTTGAAAGGTTTTCAAATTCAGGATGCGTCCACCCGAGCGCTTGTCGCTTTTGACCGCTTGAGTGTTGACGTCAGTTGCTTGAGTCTGTTGAAAAAAATTTATCGTATCGAGTCGGTCGAATTATCTGGGCTTGCTGTTGCCGCGACATTGTCAGAAAACGGACGAATCAATTTGCTCGATCTTTTCCCTGCTGTTTCCCCGGTAGCCGCAGAGCAAAAACCAACCGTCTTGCCAGCTCTTTTTATCGACGCTATTGTAATCCGCGATGCGCGTATCAGCTTTGAGGATAAGACAGTTGCCCCGATTTTTAAAACAGTTTTAAACGATATTAATGTGACGGTTCAAAATTTTTCAACGCAAACGCAGGGAATGACGGCTTTGACGTTGAAAGCACTGATTGATGATCGAGGGATTATCAATGCTTCGGCACAGATTAAGCCTTTTGCTTCTCCGCTGGACTTGGATTTGAATTTTGGCTTGGACCATTATGCCCTTACCGTGGTTGGCCCTTATGTCGGAAAATATACCGGCCGTGGATTGTCTGAGGGAGAACTCGATTTTTCGACGACGTACCGGATCAGTCAAAATCATTTGACCGCATCCCACAAGCTTTTGATTGAAGGTTTTACTTTTGGCCAAAAGGTTGAGAGTAAGGATGCGCTCAATTTGCCTTTTGGGCTGGCCGTTGCTTTACTGGAAGATTCGCAGGGCCGCATTGATATTTCTTTGCCGGTTACGGGCGACTTGAGTGATCCAAAGTTTACATACACGCATTTGATTGGACAAACTGCGCGCAATTTTTTTATTAAGTTAACGACTGCTCCTTTTTCGATGTTAGGGTCTTTGATTGGTTCGCAAGCTGGCAGCCAAGAATTAGGCTCGGTTAAGTTTTTGCCCGGGGAGGTTGATTTGTCGTCGCAGGAGCAGCAGAAGATTGTTTCCTTGGCCCAAGCTTTGAAACAGCGGCCCAAATTGCTTTTAGAAATAAACGGTAGTTACGATATAACACTCGACTGGAAAGCTATCAAAACAGGCCGTTTTTTAAAAGAATATGAGGCTTTGCACAAAGAAACCAGCCGCAGCGAATATTGGATTTTGCAGACGTTGTATCAGCGCCATTATGGGATCAGGCAATTGTGGAAGTTAACCAAGCATTTTAAAATCAAAGGCGGGTATGATTACGAAAAGCTTAATCCCGAAATCCGCCGGCAATTAAGTGAAGATGCTTTCCCTGACAAGTCTGCTTTAAACGAATTGGCCTCTGGTCGGGCCAAGGTTGTTTATGAGGCATTGCTTAAAGAACATGTCGATCCTCGTCGTGTGCGTATTGTCAATAATCAAGAACAACAGGCAAGTTTGGGATTTGTGCCGTTGATTTTCACCTTAACGGCCTTGGACCAACAGAAGGAATAAGCGGTTATGAAAAAGTTTTTTCAGATTTTTGGGATTTTTGTGTTTAGCGTTTTTATTTTAATCGTCCTTGTGCTTTTTGCGGGGCTGATTTTTTTGAAGACGTTTGATATTAAGAAATATAAGCCGCAAATTATTGCCTCGGCGACCAATGCTTTGGGGCGGGCGGTTAATTTTAATGATATCGATCTTGCAGTCTCAATGGAAAAAGGTGTGCGGTTTCATTTGACCGATTTTTCGATTGCCGAGAACCCGGATTTTGGCAATGAAAATTTTGTGACGGTCAAGCAAATCGATTTGGGGGTTGATTTGGTGGCTTTTTTGACGACGCGCCAGATATCGGTGCCCGGGATTCTCATTGATTCTCCGCAGATTTCGATTATCCGAAATTCCAAAGGTCTTTTGAATTTTCAAAGTATGGCCGCTAAGCAAGAGGCCTCGCAATCCGCAGCTCTTACCCGGTCGTCGGCAATTCCGGTAATTTTTATTAATTCTTTAAAAATCGAAAATGCACAGATTGTCTTGATCGACCAAACTGTTGTGCCAGAGCTTAAGCTTGACGTTTCGCAGGCAACGTTAGAAGTTAAAGAATTTTCTCTTACCAAGCCTTTTGATGTTCTTTTGGATGCGGCTGTTTTGTCTGACCAAAAGAATTTTTCGTTTAATGCGAAAGCTCAGCTGGATTTAGCTAAATTACAGCTTATGCTTTCCGAGATGGACTTAGGTGTTAATTTAAGTCAATTGCCGTTGGAAAAGTTAAAAGCCCTGCCGAGCTTAGCCCAAGTGACTTTTCCGCGAATTCTTGACGGACAGCTAAAATTTAAAATTCATCAGTTAGAGCTTTCCTCCAAAGGTGTTGAAAAATTTAATACGGACATTTATTTGACCAACGCCAAAGTCGTCGCCGATGAGTTTGTTCCCGGAATTTCCTTGGAAGCAAGACGATTGAATATCAGTTGTGAAAATTTTTCGCTGGATAATACACGGCCTTTGCTAGTCAGTGTGAAGGCGGCGTTGTATCAGGAGCAAACGAATTTTGACTTGAGTGCTAAAGTTTTGCTTGATCCGCAAAAAATGCAAGCGCAGATTACTGACGCAGAATTCTCGACGGATCTTGCCCTCTGGCCGCTTGCAAAAATCAAGTCGGCGATTGTACCTCTAAAAGATGTCGCTTTGCCGGAAGATTTGTCAGGCAAATTTAAAGTTAGTATTAAGGAAGCGCTCGTTTCCTCAAGCGGCTTGCAGAGCGTTCTTTTGGACTTAAACTGGCAGGACGGCACGATTTTGTTAAAAGATATTTTGCCCGGTGCGCTGGTAGCTTTGGCAAAAACGGATGTAAAAATCGAAAATTTTTCATTCGGCAAGCAGTTTAGCGTTTCTCTAAAGAGTGCGTATTTAAGTGAATCTCAAAATGTCTCTTTTTCTGGTGCTGTTGCTTTGGATTTAAACACGCAAGAGGTTTCCATAAAAAACGGGATTGCCGAATTTAATACCAACAGTTTTGATTTGGAACGTTTTAAAGCTTTGGGCTTGGTGCCGGCTAATATCGTTTTTCCGCAAACGCTTGCCGGTGTTTTTCAGGCGCAGATTAATGATCTTAATGCTTCGCCTAAAGGTTTAGGTCCAATGAATGTCGATCTGAAATGGCAAAACGGTAAAATTGTCGTCAACGAACTTGCTCCGGGGATTTCGCTTGCGGCGGATCAGGTCAATATCAAGGTCACAGATTTTTCTCTGATCAAGCCGTTTGCGCTCGAGGCTACGCTTGGATATGAAAGCGATGAACCGAATCTTTCTTTCAAAGGGCAAGTTCTGCTTGATCCGTCGGCTCAAAAAGTGAGCATAACAGAGGCTGCGTTTAAGACAGATCTTGCGAAAGTGTCGTTGGAACAAATAAAAACTAAAATCGTGTCGCTAAAAGATGTGTCCTTGCCCGAAAAAATTAAAGGTGAGTTAGAGGTTGCGATTGCTAATGTCAGCGTCGGGCCAGCTGGACTTTTGGCTTTGGCGAGTGATGTTACGCTCAAGAATTGGGAGGTCAAACTCAAAGAGCTTCTCGTGCCGATAAGCGGTGTCGCAGCAAAATTTAAAGTGACAGAAAACCAAATTTCGGCCGATGAGTTTGCGGTTAATCTCGGCCAAGGGCAGATTGTTTCTAAGATTGATGTTACCGACTATATGAGGCAACAAAATTTTGATCTGACGACGCAAATCAAAGGCCTTGAACTTTCGCAACTTCTTGACCAAACGCAAGCTTCCCTCAAGGTTGGGGGGTCGGTTTTTGCAAACTTCAAAGCCAAGGGCCAAGGCGCTGATATCAAATCGATGGCAGCGGATGGGAGTTTTGAAGTCAAGCAAGCTAAGTTAATGGATTTGAACGTTCTTAAAACGGTCCTTGATAAAATTTCTTTTATTCCTGATCTGGCCTCTCGCATTGAGGCTAAGCTGCCCGAAAATTATAAGGTCAAGCTCGACGATAAAGATACCCAAATTAACGAAGTTTCTGGGACTTTTAATTTGAACAGCGGAAATATTCTTGTAGATCCGATTGCGGTTAAGGCCGATGAGTTTGTTTTTGAGGGAAAATCGAACGTCAATTTTGAACAGGTTTATACGTTGGATGGCGCGTTTAAAATTACCCGAGAGCTTTCGGCGATCATGGGCCAATCGACAGAAGAATTGACCTATTTATACGATGCCGATAATAATATCAGTTTGCCGGTGCATATTAGCGGCAAGGGCAGCCAAACGCCGGTTATTTCTGTCATGCAATCGGCTCTTGACCTTGGCAAAAATGCAGCGCGCAATGAAGGCAAAAAAGAGTTAGGCAAGATTTTAGATAAAGCTTTAGGAATTCCCCGCGATTCTCAAAATCAACAGCAAGCTCAAGACCCCTCCACGCTACGCCAAGAGTCGACGGGCGAGCAAATCATCGGCGGGATACTCGATAAAGTTTTTAAATGATTTGGGATTAAAACGACATTAAGAAACCGACATAAACTTCGCGCGGTTTGCCGCTGGGCAGGCGCAAATTCATTTTGTTGGGATAATAACCGTCTTTGTCTGCCGCGACCGAAACATCAAAGCCATCCGAATTGTTGCCTTCATAAACTTTAGGATCATGACGCAATCCCGACGGCCAGACGATGTGCATGTCGGGAGAAGGAATAGCGGAGACTAAGGGAGTGATATCATTGGTATCTTTTTTTCCATGCTTTTGAGGATTCAAAAAGAAAAAGAAGCAGAAAGAGTTTTTTGGAGTTCTGATTTTGCCATATTCTAGAGGCAGCGTACTTTTGGGGCGGCCGGCCGAGTCGACCCAGCTGACAAAGTTTTTGTCCGGCTGATCATTGATTTGGTTTAAAAAATCATCGGCAGTCCGGATATTTTTGACAAAGACAGGTTTGCTTTCGTTTCCGTACCATGTTTCTTGGGCTAATTTCCATTTCCCGTCTTGCCGCTCCAAAGTCAGTGTCCCCCAAAAGTCTTGGCCGTTGATTTTTCCACGCGCAACAGCTTGCGCCGTATCATCTTTGATTTGTGTTTGGACAATTTCAATTTGGTCTGGAATGGTCGTTCGCAAGATCTGCAAGATAAGGAGTTCTTTGGAACCGTCGTTGCGTTTGCTGACTAAATTTTCATACGCTTGCTGAGTGATAAAGGGGCGAACATCTTCAAAGCGCATTGCGCTGCGTAAAGCTTCATGGGCAAAACGTCCAGCTGTAAAAATGTTTTTATCCAGAGAAGAAGCAGAAGCATGCGCGTCGCTTACAAATAAATCTCCTGGCAAAATTTTATAGCTTTCCTCGCCATTGATTTTTAGACTTTTGACAGCGGCCGAGGTGTAATTGACTCGGACAAGGCCGTACTGGAAGTTTTTAATGGTTTCCGCTGGGTTGATTTCTTCGGTTTGCATGGTTTGGCCATTGCCAAATTCCAAAGTATCGCCCCACGCTCTTGGATTTGCCCAGAGCAAGGAAACCAAAACCAGCAGATATTTACTTCCCAGTAAGCGTTTCATAATCTTTTTTAGGCACTCCTTTGATGCCTTGGTACGATTTTTAACTTAAAGGGGCGTAAGCCTCTTTAAACACTCCTTGCGCTTTAATTATGCCATATAATTTTGCTTTAAGTAACGGATGCGGCTGTATTGGGGCAAGGGCTTTCTTTTGATTTATAGCTAAGTAGGACAACGACTTAAGATCGAGTTATTTATTTTTATTGTAAGAAAGAAAAAATTTTTAACTTTTTATGTTAAAATGCTCCACTATGCGGCGGGTTTGTATCTTTAGGAATTAATTTTTTTGTGTAATTTTAGAAATTTCGGTTATATTATTCAGAAACTAAATATGCTATCTTGTGAAATAAAGTTTAAAAAACATATTAAAAAACAAAAGGAGAGACAAAATGATGCGCACAGGAAATCCGGTTCTCAATGACAACACATTTAATAATGTGGCAACGTACGATCAAAGTGGTTCTATGACCATTCAAGGAACGACTAATAAAGCGTTTTTGCTTTTGGGGCTTATTCTTTTGAGTGCGTCGTGGGTTTGGAGCAATCCGGCAAAATTGGCGATGTTTTTTCTTCCGGCGATGATTGTCGGTCTTATCGTCGCGCTGGTTACGGTTTTCAAAAAAGAATGGGCGATGTATACCTCGCCGGTGTATGCCTTAGTCCAGGGGGTTATTTTAGGCGGTTTGTCTTCGATGTTTGAAAAGGCTTATCCGGGCATCGTGATCCAGGCGGTGGGCTTGACTTTTGGCACGATGTTTGCCCTGCTGGCGGTTTATAAAAGCGGTCTTATCAAGGTCACCGATAATTTCCGTATGGGAATTTTTGCAGCTACCGGCGGGATTGCGGTGTTTTATTTTGCAACATGGATTTTAAGTCTTTTTAACGTCAATGTTTCTATCATTGGCAGCAACAGCTTGTTGGGGATTGGGTTTAGCCTTATCGTTGTCGTTGTTGCGGCGCTTAACCTTGTTCTTGATTTTGATTTCATCGAAAAAGGAGCGCAATCAGGCGCGCCCAAGTATATGGAATGGTACGGCGCTTTTGGCTTGATGGTGACCTTGATCTGGTTATATATGGAAATTTTGCGCTTGCTTTCCAAGCTTCGCAGCAGAGACTAAGGCAAGCTATGGCGCAGGTCAATAATTTGATTGAGTGGGATTATTTGGGTTCGCATTTTAGTGTTTACATCAAACATTATACCGACGATGACGGACGCAAGGGCATGACGATGATTTTTGAAGATGTCACGCACGAAAAGGTCACAGAAATGGTCATTCCTTCGCGCAGTTTTCCGGCTTTTTTAAAAGCGGTCAATGGTGCGCCGGATAGGTATCGACCCAATTTTTAAAAAGTTAACGTTTGTTCATTGACAAAGGAGGCGTTATGAGCACCAAAAGATGTTCACGCTGTCGCAACAGAAAGTCCTTGGATCAGTTTGTCAAAAATGCCAAAAGTCGCGACGGATTAACGCATTATTGCCGTCCATGTAAAAAAATTATTATGAAAGAGTACTTCGCTACGAAAGAAGGCATCGCTGCCAAGAAACGCATGGCTGACAGCCTTCGTCTGCGTCGTCAAGCCGCAAAGAAAGCAAAGCAAACTAAGCAAACTAAGAAAAGAAAGTAATAACTAAAGGAGATTTTATGGCCAGAGCAAGTGCGCGGCATATTCTTGTCGCCAGTGAAGCAGAGTGCAATAAGTTAAAAAGTGAAATTGAGGCGGGTAAAGATTTTGCGGCTGTTGCAAAGGCGCATTCGCAATGTCCGTCGGGAAAGCAAGGCGGCGCTTTAGGCGAATTTGGGCCCGGACAAATGGTGCCGGAATTTGACAAGGTGGTTTTTAAGGGTGAAGTCGGTAAAGTTCATGGGCCGGTCAAAACACAGTTTGGATATCATTTAGTTGAGATTACCAAGCGGGTGGACTAGCTGATGAAAAATCTGACGACGCTCATTCTTGATCGCAAGAGTGTTACGGCACTTGTCGACATGAAATCTGCGATCCGTGCTGTTGAAAAAGTTTTTGTGCAGCATGGTCTTGGGCGTACGCTTATGCCGCCAAAGATTTATTTGGATTTGCCGCAGCTTGGCGGGGATTTTCGTGCGATGCCGGCATATGCCCAAGGGATCGGAAAATGCTCTCTCAAATGGGTCAACACGCATGCGAATAATGCTCGTCATGGTTTTCCGTCGGTGATGGCGATCATCATTCTGAATGATCCTAAAACTGGTTTTCCTTTAAGCATTATGGATGCAACAGCTTTGACCAGTATTCGCACCGGCGCCGCCGGTGGTGTTGCGGCAAAGTATCTTGCTTCTAAAAACAGTCAAACGGTCGGTTTAGTCGGCTCTGGGGTGCAGGCAAAGACACAGCTTTTGGCTTTGCGAGAAATTTTTAAAATCAAAAGCGTTAAAGTCTGGGGCAAAGAAGCAATTCTCGCCCAAAATTTTGTAAAAGATATGCGGTGTCCCGGAGAGATAATGAGCATTTGCTCGACGGTTAAAGAATGTGTCGGTGATTGTGATATTGTGGTAACGACGACTCCTTCTCGAAAGCCAATTGTTCAAAGCTCATGGATTAAAAACGGCACGCATATTAACGCCATCGGAGCAGATGCCGCCGGCAAACAGGAACTTGACCCTTTGATTTTGAAAAATGCTAAAGTTGTCGTCGATGATTATCGCCAAGCTAGTCATAGTGGCGAGATTAATGTCTCGGTTTCGAAAGGATATTTGAGTCAAAAAGATATTTATGCGCAGTTAGGCGAGATTGTTTGCGGCAATAAAAAAGGCCGCAGTTCTGCTGAGCAAATTACCGTTTTTGATTCAACAGGTTTGGCGATACAGGATTTGGCGGTTGCAGATCTGGTTTATCGCAGTGCTTTAAAACAAAATGTGGGGCAAAAATTGAATTTGCTGGGATTGTGATTCGTTATAAAAGTTTAATCAGCGATCTAACAAAATTTCCTTCGTTATAACTTCCAATATATGCCGTTGCTCCGGCATCAATGCATTCTTGCTTTGCGGTATCAATACTAATAGCTTTTTGTCGTGTGTCGTCTGTCCCGCCTTCGACGGTTTCTTGATAACTATAAAGGAAGATAGGGATTTTTTGAAGTTTAGGAAGCCCTCGGACAATGTTGACGATGTCTTTGACAGCAATGTTTTCCAAAGGTATTTCCAGCAAGAATACATTTGGCAGAAATGCCCCGATTTTGGGAAGAATTTGGAGACAATCCGCCGTTGTTTCGATAGCATAACCTTGTTCTTGGAGTTGTTTGGAGATTTCTTGTATGACTTGATCTTCGACACCGGCAATGAAAACTTTTTTATTTTTTGTTAATGGTTTGGCGATAGCTGGGGTCGGGGCGATAGGCGCACTTGTCGCAAGATGTTTATTAACGGTAGCCAGTAATGTTTGTGCATCAAAAGGCTTTGCAAGGAAATCGGCAACACCCATGGATGTAAACGTATCGGACATTTTTCCCCGCGCCGTCAGAACAATCACAGGGATTTTTGCGGTGGCTGCGTTTTGTTGAAGAGCTTTAAAAAGACCAAAGCCGTCTAATTCTGGCATTAGAACATCCGTAATAATTAAATCTGGTTTGGTGGTTTTAATTTGTTCTAATGCGACGCGGCCGTTGGGAGCAGACGAAACATCGTACCCTGCATTTTTAAGACGTTCAACAATGACAAGACTTAGATCAGGCTCATCATCGACAACAAGAATTATTTTTGGCATAAGAAAATTATCAGTTTAAATATTAATGAGGCATTGTAGCCGTCTTCTTATTTAATCACAAGAAAAATATAAAATGGTTTTTAAAAAAAACATTAATCAACTTTGTTTTTTTTGTCTCTGAAGTAGAATTAAATGGCGTGTTAAAGTTTTTGCGGAATTTTTTGCACAACAATGGAGGCACAATGAAGAGAATATTGATTGTTGAAGACGAAATTGATTTATCGACAATACTCAAGCAGCGTTTGGAACATCACCATTATGAAGTTTTGGAGGCATCTGACGGAGAAGAGGGACTAAAAAAAGTTGAGGAAGGCAAACCGGACTTGATCATCCTTGATATTAAAATGCCAAAGCTCGACGGGTATACCTTTATTAAGGAAATGCGCACCAAAAAAGAAAATGCCAAAATTCCGGTTATCGTATTAACAGCGCACGCAAATTTGGATTCTTTGTTTAAAGTTGAAGGAGTAACAGCGTACTTTACAAAACCGTATGAGACGCAAACAATATTGGCAGCGATTGAAAATGCTTTAAGTTCTGCCGCAAAATAGAAAAGTAGGAAAGTGGAGAATAATTTGCACGTCGTTGTCATTATGCTATAATCGCTCTTCTTGATTAATAAATTGGTGGGTGTTTAATCGTTTTTTAAATATATATGCCAGAACTACGTAAAGATCCGGTTATCGGGCGTTGGGTCATTATTGCTACTGAAAGAGCAAGACGGCCTGGTGTTTTTATCGATTCCCAAAAGAATACTTTTGATTCGGGGCATTGTTCGTTCTGTGACAATCAGGAAAAAGAAATTTATGCAGTGTATCCTCAGCCAGGCGGCCCGTGGAAAGTCCGTGTTGTCGAAAGCGGTACGCCTCTTTTGTCGACCCATGGAAAGTTTAGCCGAAAAGGTCACGGTCTTTATGATGTGGTCAATGATTACGGCAGCCATGAGGTGGTCATTGAAACGCCGGAACATATTGCCAACATGGCGGATTTAAGCCAGGAACAAATTCGCATGGTTTTTGAAACCTACGCTGTCCGTTACAATGAACTTGAAAAAAACGCCAATTTTCAATATGTCATTGCTTACAAAAATTACGGCTGGGCGGCAGGTTCTCGTCGCATTGGGCATTCGCGTTCGCAGATCATTTCTACGTCGGTTATTCCTTTTAGCGCCAAAGAAAAACTTGCCGGAGCCAAAAAATATTATAATTACCGCGAACGCTGTCTGTATTGCGACATGATTGCCCAGGAGCTTGAAGCTAAGGTCCGCATCATTGCCGAGAGCGAACATTTTGTGGCGATGACACCGTTTGCGCCGCGTTTTATTTTTGAAATTTGGATTCTTCCCAAGAAGCATCATTGCGATTTTGGCAAAGGTGTTCTCGGACATGAGCATGATTTAGCGGGGTTGATCAAAGTCCTTTTGATGAAATTAAAAAAAGGATTGGATGACCCGGCGTATAATTATGTCATTCATTCTGCGCCATTTCGTCATGGGGAAAAATCTACGAAGTGGAAAACATTGGCTGAGGATTATCATTGGCATATCGAACTTTTGCCGAGATTAACGCGTGTGGCCGGTTTTGAGCGGGGTTCCGGATTTTATATTTCTTCGATTCCACCGGAAAGTGTTGCGGACTTTTTGCGGGAGGTCAAAGTTTAATGTCAGAAGTAAGGAGAGATCCGGTTATTGGCCGTTGGGTGATTGTCGAACAGCGCGAAAAGTCTTTGGGCCCTGCGGATTATGAAAAAGAGCCGCATGTTATTAAGCAGGCGGCGGTTTGTCAGTTTTGTGCAGGCCGTGAAGCGCAAACTCCACCGGAAGTCGACGCAATTCGGCCGGGCGTGTATGCGCCCAATGCGATAGGCTGGCAGGCGCGTGTTGTCCCCAATAAATTTCCGGCACTGCGTATTGAAGGCGATTTGGGCCGTCGGGGCGTAGGGCTTTATGATATGAGCAATGGCGTAGGAGCTCATGAGGTTTTGATCGAAACGCCAGAGCACGCAAAAAATTTTGCGGATTATTCCGTTGATGAAGTCGTCAATGTCCTTAAGCTTTATCAAAGCCGCTCAGCGAGCTTGGCTAGAGATAAACGTTTTAAGTACATTATGATCTTTAAAAATTATGGCCAATCGGCCGGCGCCTCTGTTGAGCATGCGCACAGCCAGATTATTGCTTTGCCGATGGTGCCCAAATATGTCGCCGAAGAATTGGAAGGCGCAAAACAGTATTACGATTTTCGCGGGCGTTGTGTGTTTTGCGATATGATACAGCAAGAGTATCAGGACCAGCGACGGATTATTACCAGCAATGACGGGTTTATCAGTTTTTGCCCGTTTGTCCCGCGCTTTCCGTTTGAAAGCTGGATTTTCCCCAAAGACCATGGTTGCGACTTTGTCACTTTGCAAGACAAAGAGCGACGGGAATTGGCGGAAATTCTCAAAAGTGTTCTGTTGCGGATAAAGGTTTGTTTATCGGATCCTTCTTATAATTTTTATTTGCACGTCACTCCTGTGGATTACGAAAATCCGCAGAGCTATCATTGGCATATTGAAATTGTTCCGCAGTTGACCCGCGTTGCCGGGTTTGAATGGGGCACCGGTTTTTATGTTGTTCGCACGGCCCCATCGGTTGCCGCCGAGCATTTGCGTGCCGCAATTTCGTAAGCCTCGTTCTTAAACATAAAAATTTCACTAACAAAAAGCAACATTAACAAAAAGGAGCAGTCATGTCAGTCGTAAAAGTGGGTATTAATGGGTTTGGGCGTATTGGGCGTTTGGCGTTTCGCGCCGCTGCCGAAAATAAAAATATCGAGATCGTCGGGATTAACGATCTTTTTGAGCCGGATTATTTGGCGTATATGCTCAAGTATGATTCTACGCATGGCGCATTTTGCGGAGATATTAAGGTCGAAGGCACAAACCTTGTCGTCAACGGCAAAAAGATCCGGATGACCGCAGCCATGGATCCGACGACTTTAAAGTGGAATGAAATTGGCGCGGATTATGTGATTGAATCGACGGGTCTTTTTACCGATATGGACAAGGCTAAAACGCATTTGACCGCAGGAGCTAAAAAAGTCATCATTTCCGCTCCGTCTAAGGATGCACCGATGTTCGTTATGGGTGTTAATCATAAGACTTACAAAAATGATATGCACATTATTTCTAACGCTTCTTGCACAACCAACTGCTTGGCGCCGGTGGCGAAAGTTTTAAATGACAACTGGGGCATTGTCGAAGCGCTTATGACAACTTGTCATGCTGTGACAGCCACGCAAAAAACCGTTGATGGCCCGTCGAAAAAAGATTGGCGCGGCGGACGTGGTGCGTTCCAAAATATTATCCCCTCCTCGACCGGTGCGGCCAAGGCCGTCGGGAAAGTTATTCCTGCTTTAAACGGCAAGTTAACGGGGATGGCTTTTCGCGTTCCGACTCCCGACGTTTCTGTCGTGGATTTGACCGCAAAATTAGCCAAGCCGGCCAGCTGGGATGCGATTAAGGATGCGATGAAAAAAGCTTCCGAAGGGGAATTAAAAGGCATTTTAGGTTACACGGAAGATGAGGTTGTTTCGACGGACTTTTTAGGCGATGCGCGCACGTCGATTTTTGACGCTAACGCCGGCATTGCTTTAAACGATACATTCGTCAAAGTTGTTGCCTGGTATGACAATGAGTGGGGTTATTCAAAGAAATTGATTGATCTTATCTCCTATATCGATTCCGTTAAATAAACGCTGTCGTGTCCTCAAAGGGGATGGCCAGTTTTTGGTCATCCCCTTTTAACTTTATGAAAAAATTATCCCATCAAGAGATTGTCGCTCGTCAAGACGCATATCCGCAAAAGCCTCTGCGTTTGACGGTTCTTCTTAATGATATTCGCAGTCTTTATAATGTCGGTTCGATTTTTCGTACCGCTGACGGAATGGGTGTCGAAAAAATCTGGCTTTGCGGGATTACCGGTTATCCGCCAGACTCCCAGATTGCAAAGACAGCGCTTGGCGCAGAAACGCGTGTGCCTTGGGACCATGCGTATGATGCCGCTTTGGTCGTAGGCGATCTTAAAAAAAGCGGTTATCAAATTGTCGTTTTAGAACAGACCGACAGCAGTGTTTTGTACCATGATTTTTTGCCGACGGCGCCGGTGTGTCTGATTCTCGGGAATGAAATAGAGGGGGTTTCTGATCAACTCGTCGATTTAGCCGATGCGTCTGTTGAAATCGAAATGGCAGGGCATAAAAATTCTTTGAATGTCGGTGTGGCCTTTGGGATTGTGGGGTATCATTTGCGCAATTGTTTAAAATGAAGTTGAAGAATATTGTTCGACGGTTTGTTTTTTAGTAAATGCTGGTATAATAAATTCTCCATATGCTTAGAAAATATCTATTTTGTGTTTTTGCCGCAGGTTGCATCCTTTGGATGTCTGGTTGCGAAACGCTTCCTGTGGGCCCCAAAGTTTCGCGTGATTTGAAAGTCCTTTGCGAACAATACAATATTCAATGGTATTTTGACAATGTTTCGCAGGTTGTGAACCTTCGGGCCGCTGGCCGTGAAGCGAAAGCTTTAGTCGGCAGCAACATCGTTGTTGTTGAGGGTCAAAAAGTTTTTTTAAGTGACGTTTTGCGTCGGGAACAGGGCAGAGTGATTGTTCCGGAAGATTTTCTGCCCAAAGTTATTTTGCGTGTTGTCGGTTCCTCCATTGCAGGCCGGCAGGGTTATCATATCGTTGTCGATGCCGGGCATGGCGGCAAGGACCCGGGAGCCAGGAGTCGAAACGGGACAGAAGAAAAAGATATTACGCTTGATATCGCACGGCGTTTAAAACAAAACTTGGAAGACAAGGGTTTTAAAGTCACGATGACGCGCGATCGAGATGTTTTTATTTCGCTCGAGGAGCGCACCGAAATCGCCACTCGCGCCAAGGCAGATATTTTTGTCAGCATCCATGCGAATTCCAGTCCGACACGCAATGTCGATGGGATTGAAGTTTATGCGCTAAGGGATTTGAACAGCGCCGAAAAGCGTGACCCGCAGCGTCTTAAAAACCAGCGTGTTTTGGCAAAAAGTCTAACGATGAAAAACAATGATGCAAGTCTTGAGTCGATTATTGCCGACATGCTTTATAACTATAAAATGGCCGAGTCCCAGCTTTTGGCGGCGTACGTTAATAAAGGAACAAGTTTGGGGGCAAATGTGGTCAGCCGAGGGGTTAAACGTGCGGGGTTTCATGTTTTGCGTAACACTTTGATTCCGGCTGTTTTAGTCGAAGTCGGGTTTTTATCGAATACTCAAGAAGAAATGTTGCTGCGAAAGGCTGAGTACCGTCAAAAGATTGCCGACGGAGTTGCGGCAAGTGTGGCGAGTTTTTCGGCACGTTAAACAGGATGTTAGACGCTGGAGGCTGGAGGCTGGAGGCTGGAAAAACTTTTATGTTGAGTATAAAAAATAAAAACCAAGCGATCGGCGTTTTTGATTCGGGCTTAGGCGGCTTGACGGTTGTCAAAGCGCTGATGCGCCGAATGCCTCAGGAAGACATCGTGTATTTTGGCGATACTGCACGCGTTCCTTATGGGACAAAGTCACGGGAATCGATTATCCGTTTTTCGAAAGAAAACGTAGCCTTGCTTTTAAAGCGACAAGTCAAAATGATTGTCGTTGCGTGTAATTCCTCGTCGAGTCATGCCTTGGCCACTTTGCACGAAACTTTTGATCTGCCGATTATTGGCGTCATTGAGCCGGGCTGTCGCGCCGCTGCGAAAGCCACTAAAAATAAAAGAATTGGCATTATTGCGACACCCGCGACGATCAACAGTTACGCTTATCCGCAGGAAATCGCACGGTTAGATTCGACAATAAAAGTCATTGGCCAAGCTTGTCCGCTTTTTGTGCCGCTGATTGAAGAGGGCTGGTCTAAGAAACCTGTGACGGTGACAATCGCCAATGAGTATTTGAAAAAATTAAGCCAGTCAAAGATTGATACTTTGATTTTAGGCTGCACCCATTATCCGTTGTTAAAAAATACATTGCGTAAAGTTTTGGGCGCAAAAGTTAAGTTGGTCGATTCCGCCGAGGAAGTTGTTGTGGATGTGCGAAAAGTCTTGGAGCAGAAAGATGCTCTTAATGAAAAGACGCACAAAGGTAGTTATAAATTTCTTGTTAGTGATGAGCCGGCACATTTTCAAAAGTTGGCTCGTCGATTTTTAGGCTTTGATATTAGTAACGTGGAAAGATGCCATGTTTGAGTTATCGATTAGTGGACATTTTGCTGCGGCACATTTTTTGCGCAATTACGAAGGTCCCTGCAAAAATTTGCATGGCCATACGTGGAAAGTCGAAGTGACGATACAGTCGGACAAACTCAACGATATTGGGTTGGTTGTTGATTTTCGCGACTTAAAACAAAAGCTCAAACAAATTTTGATGCCCATCGACCACGTCTGCCTCAATGATTTGCCGTATTTTGACGATGTCAATCCATCGACGGAGAATCTTGCGCAATACATTTACCGCGAATTTGCAAAAGTCAGTTCACCTTTTATTTTAAAACGTGTTCGGGTCTGGGAAAGCGAAACCTCCAGCGTAACCTATTTTGAATGATGAACAAAAAGTGCGTTGTCCTTCTTTCCGGCGGCTTGGATTCCGCCACAACTCTTTTTTATTGTCGCTCTCAAGGCTTTGAAACGCATTGTCTGATTTTTGATTACGGCCAGCGCCACGTCAAAGAAATCCTGCAAGCTAAAAAATTAGCCCACTATACAAAAAGTGAATACCACATAATTAAGATTCGTCTGCCGTGGGGCGGCTCTGCGCTTTTGGACAAAAAGGTCGATCTTCCTAAAAACCGCAAAAATATGTCAGGAGAAATTCCTGCAACCTATGTCCCGGCACGTAATATCATTTTTTTAAGTTTTGCCGCATCTTTCGCCGAGACTGTCGGGGCCAATGCGATTTTTATAGGCGCTAATGCCGTTGATTATTCGGGGTATCCTGATTGCCGGCCGGAATTTTATGAAGCGTTTGCGCAGGCTCTTAAGCGTGGTTTAAAGACGGGCGTTGGGGGAAAACCGATCAAAATTTATACGCCGCTGATTCGTAAAACCAAAGCGCAGATTATCCGTTTGGGACAAAAATTAAAAGTGCCTTATGATTTGACATGGTCCTGTTACGCTGGTGGCAAAAAGCCCTGTGGCGTGTGCGACAGCTGTTTGATTCGGGTCAAAGGCTTTCAAGAGGCGAAAAATCGTCGATAAAAGTTTTATGCAAACGGCTAAAATTTCAGAAATTTTTCAGTCTATTCAAGGCGAAGGCAAGTATGCTGGCGTCCGGCAGGTTTTTGTGCGTTTCTTTGGCTGTCATATGCACTGCTCTTGGTGTGATACGCCTGAGTCGATTGGGGATTCTCTGGGCGATTATAGAGAAATGACGCTTGCGCAAGTTTTTGCCAAGATTAAGGTTTTGTTTAAAGACTGCCACTCGGTTAGTTTGACGGGTGGGGAGCCGCTTTTGCAGCTGGACTTTATTGGCAAGCTTTTGCCGCTTTTGAAAAAAGCTAAATGGCCGGTTTACCTGGAAACCAGCGGCGTTTTGCACAAAGCATTAGGTAAGATTATTAAGGACATTGACATTGTGGCCATGGACATTAAAATGCCAAGTTCGACGGGAGAACGGGCATTTTGGAAAGAGCATGAGCAGTTTGTTGCAACGGTTTTGCGTCACAAAAAAGATTTGTTCGTTAAAGCTGTTGTTTCCAAGAAGACACGCAAGGAAGATATTCTTAGGACGGTTGAGATTTTAAGGGTAGCTAAGAAAGATATACTTTTTATTTTGCAACCTAACACGTTTGATTTGCAAAAAGGGGTTGTTGAGAAATGCGATGATTTTCAGCGGCTGTGTTTTAAAAGTTTGCCCAATACGCGTGTTTTGCCGCAAATGCATAAATTTATGAAAATCCAATAGTTATCGGAGGCAAAGAAAGTGAAACAGAAAAAAAGTTCTTATCAGGGTTTGCAGTCACACGTTCGTAATTTGTCAACGCCTGAGATTGAAGTTTGGGAAAACGAGTATGCTGATCGGCAGTATCAGATTACTATCGAAATCCCGGAATTTACCTGCATTTGCCCTAAGACGGGTTTGCCGGATTTTGCGATCATCAAAATCGATTATGTCCCAGCTAAAACTTGCTTGGAGCTTAAATCTTTAAAAATGTATATTGTTTATTACCGTAATGTTGGGATTTTTCACGAGCATTTGGTCAATAAAATTCTCGACGATATTGTCAAAGCTTGCGGTCCGCGTTCTGCGTGCGTGGAGGCTATCATGAATCCGCGTGGTGGCATTGCCACAACGGTGCGCGCTGAATTTAAAAATAAAAAATAGCTGGAAGGTTAAGCTGGGTAATTTTTATGGCGAATCGGAACGCAGCCCCGATTTTCTCCCGCCGAAAGGCGGGACATCTACCGGGGACCGTTTCTTGAGCCATAAAAATTAACCAACTTAACCCGATAATAAATTGGAGGAAAAATGATCAGAGCCGACGGACGAAGATTTAATCAGTTGCGCAAAATCAAGGTGACGGTTCCTTTTAATAAACATGCCGAAGGGTCGTGCTTGATTGAATTTGGGGATACGCGTGTAGCTTGCACGGCAACGGTTGAAGAGAACGTTCCGCCTTTTTTGCGAAATTCCGGCAAAGGCTGGGTCACAGCCGAGTATGGGATGTTGCCGCGCTCGACGAACACGCGGCTTAATCGGGACAAGACGCTGACGACGGGTCGTACGCTGGAAATTCAACGGCTGATTGGTCGTTCTTTGCGTGCTGTGGTTGATACAAGCAAACTTGGTGAGCGCACGATCAAAATTGATTGTGATGTTTTGCAGGCAGATGGGGGGACGCGCACAGCCTCCGTGACCGGCGGATTTATTGCGCTGGCTTTGGCGGTCAAAAAATTATTAAAGAGCGGTATATTAACAGCTAATCCGCTTTTGGATTCTGTGGCGGCAGTCAGCGTCGGGATTTTTAACGGACAGCCGGTTTTGGATCTTCCTTATGAAGAGGATTCATCAGCAGACATGGATATGAACGTCGTTATGGTTGGCAAGGGTAAGTTCGTCGAGGTTCAAGGCACCGCAGAAAAGGATCCGTTTTCCAAAAAAGAAGTCGATGCGCTTTTGAAGTTGGCCGAAAAAGGGATTAAGGAATTAATCAAGATACAAAAGAAATATATATAATGTAGGGGCACGATGCCTCGTGCCCTATATAAAAATATGAAAGAACTTTTAGTCGCTACAAAAAATGTGGGGAAACTTCGCGAAATTCGCGAGCTTCTTAAAGACTTTGATCTTAAAGTTACGTCTTTGGCTGATTATTCTAACTGCCCTGACATCGTCGAGGATGGTAAGACTTTCAAGGCCAATGCCGTCAAAAAAGCGACCGTCATTGGAAAGCACACCGGTAAATTGACAATAGGCGAAGATTCAGGTTTGCAAGTTAAGGCTCTGGGCAATAAGCCCGGCATTTATTCGGCGCGGTTTTCGGATCCAAACGCGACTGATGAAAAGAACAATGACAAGCTTTTGGCTTCTTTAAAAAATGTTCCAAAGCCTAAGCGTCAGGCGCGATACCGTTGTTTTGTCGCTTTATCCGATGGGAAAAAACTCGTCGGTGTTGTTGATGGCAGTTGCGCAGGATTGATTACAAAAGAGCGTCGGGGAAATAATGGCTTTGGGTATGATCCGTTATTTTTTATTGCGCGTTATAACAAAACATTTGGAGAACTTGCTCCCGAGATTAAATCCAAGATCAGTCACCGTGCCCGCGCTTTAAAAAAACTTAAAGTTCTTCTAGCAAAATATCTCGTCGACTAATTATTCCAAAATATCTTCCAGCATCCCTTGTATCCCCTCAAAAATTGACCCGGTTGTTTTTTCGAGAACTTTTAAGGGGAGAATTTTGTATCGGACTTGTGGGGCGCTGATTGATCCGGTGAGTTTTATTCCGACGACGTTTTTGACCACTTGGGAAATAATTGTTGTTGGGACAGCCTGCAGGCTTAAGGCCGTGACGATCGGCGCTTGCCGCACTTTTGCAATCACATCAAAATTTAATACGCCATTTAAACTTAGTGAGCCGCGCGCTGAAATATCCGCAGGCTCACTTTCTAAAAGAAGATCCTCGGTTTTGATAAACCCGTCGTGGACTTTAAAAGTCGCTTTGCCCTGTGTGAAGGTGATTTTACGATAATCTTCGACGAGCAAATTGTTAAATAAAACTTTCCAAATTCCTTGGAGCATTTCCAGTTCCAGGAGTTTTCCCTCTTTGATGGCAATCGCTCCGTTTCCCTCAAGAGCTTTGTAATCTTCAAGCGGACCTTTAAGATTGACATTCGCTGATAAAATTCCAGACAAGTCTTTGTCTTTTAACTTGGGAAAAGTATTCTTCAGTCTTTGAACATGAAGTCCTGTGATGCTCGCCGCAATTTCGCTGGGTACATTTTTTTCTTGTAGCGCAATGTCGGCATCTAGGGAAAGTTTTCCGTCGTAAACAAGGCCTTCTAGGCGGATATTTTGACGTTGGCTGGCTGTTTTAAAATAAACAGAAACATCAAAGTCTTTTCCTAAAACTTTTGCATCAATGTCAGGGGCGCTAAAGTGCTCGATCGTCCCGACAAGCGATAGCGGCGTTTGCCCAAGAGTCAGCGTAAGATTTTTGCTCGAAGCCTCATCCGCGCCAAAGACGAGTTGACCGGTGAGGTTCTTGATTTGAGTAATTTTGGGAATTCCCTGGAATGTGTCGTCAGAAAAAAGAATGACGCCGCTTGGGATCATCTTGTTGTCGTCGACAGCGGGATTACGTGAGAGCGTCAAATCAAATTGCGGATTGCCAGAAAAAGATATTTTGTTTGGCCACACGAGCTTTAAGTTTTCTGTTACAAAATGGCCTTGGGCGTTTAAGATTTCATCAGTCGAATTGATTTTAATATTCTGGGCCGTTGCACTACCATCGACTTGTGTTGTCAAAAATAGCCCGGAAAGATTTTTTGCGCGTAAATCAGGGATGTCTAATAGGAAGCCGTTTTTATGCCTATTAAATTTCCAATTGGTTGTAGCTTGGTTTATGGCAATGTCCCAAATGGGATCTTTGAACGTTGAATTTATGATTTTGCTTTCGCCTGCAAGGACTAGTTTGTCGTCGAGTTTATCAAAAAATATTTTTTTTGTTTCAATGTCGCCAGTTAAGGTTTCTTTGGCCCAGAGTATTTTAGCTTTTTGTGCCGAAAGGTCTGCTGTCATCGTAAAATGATCGCCGGATTTTTGAAATGAAATCGCCGTACCCGAAAAATTACCCGAAAACATTTTGTCTGTGCCTACCGCAATGCTCGTATCAGTTGCTAAAAAGTTCCCGGCAAGATCAAAATCGCGTCCTTGTTTATGGTAAGTAAAGTTTTTGGAAATGATAACGCCGGTTGTTTTTACGGCAATATTCGTTTTGGTCGTAATATCGACGGGTCCTATGATCATGCCTTTGAGCGTCCACTGCTTGTTTTTAAATTGCACCGCAAGGTCAGCCTCGTCAATGAGCCATCGGTCAAAAACAACATAGAGCGGCACGCCGGTTAAATGAATCAAGCGCGGAGGGTTTAAGTTGTGTGTTTTTATGGAAGCGTTTAATTCTTGCGCTGCGGGAAAGAATTTTCCTTTCATGCTCAAAGTGCAATGGTCAGCTTCGATGACAAAATCAGATTCAAAGCGGATCGCATCCGGTAAAGACAGCTGCAGGCTTGCATGAAGCACGTTGATTGTTTCGCTTGTCGCAGGATCTGAAATAATGACTTGCCCATTTTGGATTTTGACGGCGCCCAGAGAAAACCTGACTTTCCCGGATTTTGTGCTAGAATTGTTCTCTGTCTTCGTCGGGCTTTTGGTTAGAAGATCAGAAAAGTTCCATTGGTCATCTTTTATGCGTTTAAGGTGAACAACCGGTTTGTCGAGTGTTATCGAGGGGATAAAAATTTCGCGGGCCCGAAAAAAGTTGGGAAGGACAATGTTAAATCGGACCTCATCGATGCTAATAAACGCAACAGCAGAAGAAAGCTGCTCGTCAATGCGAATATTTTTAAGAATAAATCCTTTTTGCGGATGAAATTTTATTTCCCCGACGGAAACATTGCGTTTTAGCCAGGCGGTTGCTTTTGCGCTAAGGATATCTTTGACTTGAAGGGGAAGAAAAATGGTATTTAGGTAAAATATTCCACCACCCAGGACAAGGCAAAGAAAGACAAGAATAAAAAACGTTTTTTTAAGCCAGCGCATGACGGGCATTATATAGAAAGCATCAGCGCGCTTCAAGCGGCTTGGTGTTTAAACAGGCGCGTTCTTTAAAAAATATAAAGCGAAAAAAGAATTGTTTTAATATTTTTTGATGCAAAGGTTCTGTGGTAACATCAGGCAAATTATTAGATTTTTTTGCGTTTATTTCAAAAGGAGCCGCTTGTGGAAAATAAAAAGAAAATATTAATTATTGAAGATGATCTCCAGGTTCTTCGGCTTTGCGATCACATCTTAGCGCAAGAAGGTTTTGAAATTGTTAAGGCGAGCTCTGGGGCCGAGGCTTTGAAAAAGATTCAAGAGCAGCGTCCGGATCTTTTGATTGTTGATTTGATGCTTCCTGATATGAATGGGGCCGAAATTATCCAGGAAGCCAAAACAAAATATGCTTGTCAAGCACCAGTGATCTTTTTAACTGGAATGATCACCAAAAAGGAAGAAGAGGTCAATAATATTACTTTAAAAGTTGAAAATCAGAATTATCCTGCTATCGCCAAGCCGTTTGACCGCAGTCAGCTGATTGACCTTGTTAAAGCCCAGTTTCAGAAAAAAAGCAAATAAGCTTCCTTTTTTGCTAAAAAAAATCAAGAAATTCTTGAAATAATTATAAGCATCTTATTCCCAATGCTTTATAACAATAGTATTATTATTGTATATATTGACAACAATAAGAATATAATATACTATATGAATAAGAAGAACAAGTGGAACAATAAGAACTAAGTAGAAAAGGATGCAAAAATGAATACAAAAAATCAAAATCAGGTTCAAAAAAGACAAGCCCCAAGAGCGATCATTGGCAAAGGCATCTTGGCTTTGATTTTTGTATCCTTTTTATTATCAAATAATTACGCTTTTGCTAACACTTCTGCAACCTATAAAGTTCGCCAGGAAAAATTGAACCTTAATGGCGTTTTGGTTTCGCGTCCTTCGAATGAGGACGTCGAAATTGTTAAGTTCTTGAAGGACAACAATATACATAATCCGCAGGAATATGCCCAATGGTTAGCCAAAAATGTTCAATTCAAAAAAGATCAGGATAGTGACCAATGGTCTAATCCTTTGGAAACTTTAGCTCGTAAATTTGGGGATTGTGAAGATTTCACTTTTTTGAATATTGCTGTTTTGCAAGTGATGGGGTATGACGCAAAATTTGTCGCATTTTTTAATCCTGCTGTTCAAAATCATGCGGTAACGGTATTTGAAGATCATGGACAGTTTTATTATTTTGATAATATGAATCTAAAGAAAATCGACGAATCAAGCGTACTTGATTTTGCCAAAAATAAGATGTCTAAAAATAGATATCTTTTAAGCAAAGTCCTAAATGTCGATTCAAAAAAATGGGAATTATTATATAAAACGTCATAAAAATATACTATATTCATTCCAAGGATTGTAACTTGAATGAAAAAAGAACTTTTGACAACCGGAGAAGTCGCTCAATACTGTCACGTTACTTATCGTGCCGTATTAAAGTGGATAGTAGAGGGCAAGCTTAAAGCCTACCGCACGCCGGGTCAGCATAGCCGTGTCGCCATCAATGATTTCCTCGATTTTTTAGAAAAATTCCATATGCCCATTCCTGCGGGCCTCGAACGAACAACACAAAAGAATAAAATTTTGATTGTTGACGATGACCAAAAAATCGCTCATTTGGTCCGTGCCGCGCTTGAAGTCGACAGCCGTTATCAGCTCGATGTTGCTTACGACGGTTTTAGTGCCGGCCAAAAATTTTCTGCGTTTCGTCCGGATCTTGTCGTTTTGGATATTATGATGCCCGGCCTTAACGGGTATGAAGTTTGTGCGAATATCCGAAAAGATCCTGCCAATAAAGACGTTAAGATCATTGCGGTGTCCGGTTCATTTGCTGTCGAGGGAGAAGAGAAGATTTTGAAGGTCGGCGCGAATATGTGCTTGGCCAAACCTTTTGATATTGAGCAGTTAAAAGGCAAGATCGAAAAACTTTTGGAAAAATGATGGATCATGCTCCGACTATTCTGATTATCGATGATGATGTTCATCTCGCAGGTTTAATGAAACGTCAGCTTGAAGATACCGGATATGACGTCGTTGTCGCCTCTAACGGGAAAGAAGGGCTAGAGAAGTTAAAAACCATCATCCCGTCTTTGATTATTCTTGATATTAATATGCCGCAGATGAATGGTCTGGAATTTTTTCGGCACATTATGGCCGATGGTGAGCATTCTTTGTATCCTGTCCTTGTTTTGACGAGCCGCATCGAATTCGAAGATATTTTTAAGGATGTCAACGTCGCGGGGTTTATCCCCAAGCCTTTTCTTATTAATCATTTTATCGAGGAAGTCCACCGGATTATCGCTCTTGCGCCGCGGCCAATTGTATTTCTCATTGACCATTGTGCGTCAGAAACAGTACGTCAGCTTACCAAAATTCTTATTAGCAAAAACTATGATGTTGTTGGAGTGAATGCTTCGACGGAGTTTGAAAGAATTACGCAAAGGCGTAAACCGCGCTTTATTCTTTTAGAATGCGGCCAAAGTGATGGCGCCGGTGAGGAAATTATCAAAAAAATAAAAAGTTATAGAGATTTAAGTCAGGTTCCTGTGGTGGCGTATACGTACGCGGTTGGAAAAAACGTGCCGATGAGCAGCTATCAGGCCGGGGTCAATCAAATTTTGCAAAGTCCGCAGTATGTTGAATCGTTTCTTGCCCTGATCAAGGATATTGAGTCAACAGATAAAGGATAAACTTCGCGTATGCCACCAACATACATTCGCAAAAGGTTTGGCGAAAGATTAGTTGAAGAAGGGCTAATTACCGCCGAGCAATTTGAGTTGGCCTTAAAAAAACATAAGGAAACCAAGGTCCTTTTGCGCCAGATTTTAGTCGACTTGGGGTTTATCAGTGAAGATAAACTTTTGGAGTTTACCGCAAAGGTCATGGGAATTCCGATTGTTAAAGATCTTTTTAGCAAAATCACCGATCCGCAAATCGTCAAAATTGTCCCCGAAAAAACCTGCCGTGAAAATTTTGTTTTGCCTCTGTATAAAACTGCAAATATTTTGACGATCGCCATGTTTGACCCGTTTGATGTTTTTGTTTTAGATGATCTTCAGGCACTGACAAAATGTAAGATCGAATCGGTGTTGAGTAAGAAGGAAGATATTTTAAAGACCTTAAGCATTTTTTATGAGGAAAAGGAAAACATCGAGGAGATTGTTAAGGGCATGACTCAGGAGGCCGAAGAGCTTGAGATCATTCGAGAAACCCGTGAAGAAGAAAATGAAAAAATTGATGCTCAGGCGGTCGATGCGCCGATTATACGACTGGTCAATACGATTATTACACAGGCAATCAAGCAGCGGGCCAGTGATATTCACGTCGAACCGGATGAAAAGGGTTTGCGCATCAGTTACCGGATTGACGGCATATTGCGCGAAACGATGTCGCCGCCCAAACGGCTGCAGGCGCCGATTATTTCACGTATTAAGATCATGGCGGAGATGGATATTTCCATCAAGCGCCAGGCGCAGGACGGTCGTTTTAAAATCCGCGTCGAAAACAAAAATATCGATGTGCGAATTTCTTCAGTCCCGACAATTTATGGCGAAAAACTGGTCATGCGCTTATTGGACAAATCGTTTATTAAAATGGGCCTTATGGATTGCGGCTTAAGCAAAAGCTGTCTGGAGCGTTTTAGCGAGCTGATCAATCGTCCTTACGGCATTATTTTGGTTACGGGTCCCACGGGAAGCGGCAAAACAACGACGCTTTACTTGGCTTTACAAACGCTTAATTCTCCCGACAAAAATATCATCACCATTGAAGAGCCTGTGGAATATGACCTTGAAGGGGTCAATCAGATTCCGGTCAACAACAAGGCCGGCATCACGTTTGCAAAGGGGTTGCGTTCGATTTTGCGTCAAGACCCGGATGTCATTATGGTAGGCGAGATGCGCGATTTGGAAACGGCGGATGTTGCGGTGCGTGCTGCGCTGACGGGACATTTGGTGTTTAGCACGTTGCACACGAATGATGCTTCTAGTTCGATTATACGGTTAATTGACATGGGGATCGCTTCCTATCTTGTGACCTCGTCGATTTGTTGTGTTTTAGCGCAACGTTTGGTGCGTACGATTTGCGACAAATGTAAAGAAGCCTATAGCCCTAGTCAAGAACAGTTAGATTCTGCGGGGATCAAAGCTTCTGCGGCAGAAGTGACATTTTATCGTGGAAAAGGATGTGAAGATTGCGGTCAGACGGGTTTTCGCGGCCGCACAGGTCTTTTTGAACTGATGGTCGTCGACAAAGAGTTGCGGCAACTGATTCATGAGGGAAAGTCGGTCGATGCACTGCGCAGTGCATCGCAAAAATCAGGGATGAAATTTTTGTGGGATGACGGGTTAGAAAAAGTCATGCAAGGACAGACAACCATTGAGGAGCTTAAGCGGGTTACTTTCTTGGAGGGGGAATAATATTTTATGCCGATGTATTCTTACAAAGTGCGAGATAAAGCTGCAACAATTCACAACGGCCAGATGGAAGCCGCTGATGAACGTGATTTGCGCCGTAAGCTCGACGAGCGGGAATATTTTATTATTGACTATAGCCGGCTTACGAGTAAAAAAGAGTTTTTGTTTAAATCGATTTCTTTTGGTTTGGGGCATGCCAGTTATACAGATTTAGCGCTTATCAGCTGGCAGTTTTTTACGTTGTTAAATGCTGGCCTGACATTGAGTAACAGTTTAACGATCATCATCAACCAGACAAAAAACGAAGTTTTAAAAACAGCTTTAAGCCGGGTTTATAGCCGTGTTGAAGCAGGTTCGACGTTTTCTGATGCCCTTAAAGAAAGCCCGAAAGTTTTTTCAAGGTTTTATGTGCAGATGGTCAATGCTGGCGAGGTTGGCGGAGTTTTAGACGAAATGTTAAAAAGGCTGGCCATCTATTATGAACGTCAAGCTGAAATCAGTTCCAAAATAAAATCTGCAATGATTTATCCAGCGCTGCTATTGACAGTCTCTTGTGCCGTTATCATGTTTTTGGTGATGTTTGTTCTGCCTCAGTTCTCCAGCATTTTTAAGGAAATAGGGGTGAGCCTGCCTGTGCCCACACAGATGCTTTTGAGTTTTAGCGCGATGTTAAGGACATATTGGTTGATATTTATCGGCGCAGCACTTGGATTGTGCACTTTGGGGTGGGTCGTTGTTAACACGGATCAGGGCGGGTATCAATTTGATCTGTTGAAATTAAAGCTTCCTGTCATCGGGGGGTTGATTAACAAATCCGTGACGGTTCAGTTTACGCAAACGTTGTCGACCTTAGTCAGTGCTGGAATCCCGATTCTTTCGGCTTTGGATGTCGTCACAGATACCATTGGCAATAAAGCTATTGTCAAAGTGCTCAAAAAAGTTTCTTCGTTTGTTGAACAAGGCAAACCGATCGCCCAGCCTTTGGAAGAAAGCCGGATGTTTCCTGACATGCTGATTAACATGATTCGTGTCGGCGAGGAAACCGGCTCCTTGAGCAACATGCTCGATAAAATCGGCGAATTTTATTTCAAGGATGTTAATAATGCTGTCGAATATTTTACAAAAATGATTGAGCCGACCTTGATGGTGATTATGGCTGGAATTATTGGCTTTATTACAACATCGATTTTTTTGCCCTTGTCGAGTTTGCTGCAAACGATTCGTTGACGATAAAGAAAGGCTTTAGCCGATGTCAGTGATGAAAAAAGGATATACGCTGATGGAAGTCATCATGGTTGTCTTTATCGTCGGGCTTTTGTCTTCTCTGGTTGTCATGCGGTATGATTCGCAGAGAAAAAGAACCGCGATCAATGTGACTAAAGCAAACTTAGAAAGTATCCGCACGGCGATAGCTTTTTATTATGAGGTTGAAGGCACATGGCCTGTCGGCAACTTATCTGAACTTTATCTAGGGACAGCCCCTAGCGGTAAAATATATTTGGGCAAGCTGCCTTCCGAAGAGATCACCCACAAAAATTCGGTTACCAATGTTTCGACGAATACGGGCGGATGGTTTTATGATTTACCGACGCATACGATTATTCCAAACTTGACGGGAACAGATGCCACGGGTGTTCTTTATTCGACATATTAAACGTGAGGTGCAAGTCGGTAAAAAAAATTTGCACACGGCGTTATGAAGTGGGGATTTTAAAATGAAGGTTTCTAAAGGGTACACTTTACTGGAAATGGCGATGGTCTTAGGCATCCTTGCCATAGGGATGATGATCATTATCCCCAAAATGGTCAGCCTAATGAATGTTTGGGATTTGGATATTGAAATTAATAAACTCAAAGCCAAAATCAGGCAAGCGCAGAATTTGGCGATTGCCAAACAGGCTACTTATCGGATGACTTGGGATATTCCGGGTAAGGTTTATACGCTCAAGAAGTTCGATGGGGTCAGTTTTGTTCTTCAGGAAACCAATGGATATCAAAACAATGTTAGTGTAATAAATACGACATTTATCATTAACCCAGGGTCGGTGGATTTTGATCAATTTGGATCTCCGTCGGAAGCTGGAATGATTATGTTGCGGCATGAAAAAACGATGGCTTCAAAATATATCCAAATTTCGGCTGTCACTGGGCAATTATCGGTGTTCCCATGAAAAAGAAACAGAAAGGTTTTAGTTTAATCGAGCTTCTTGCCGCGGTTGTTGTCACAGGCGTGATGGCGGTATCGATTATGAATCTGTATTCTTTTGGAGGACAGATGAATTTTCTTGTTGAGGAAGATTTAGCTGTTACCAATCTGCTTCAATATAAGATCGAAGAGATCCGCTGTCAGCCTTTTACAAAAAATATCACTGTGACAGATCAGGTAATTACAGGCTTTGGGAAATATAAATTGAGTGCGACCCAAACGGTGCCGTATTTGGGTAATCCGTATTTAAAGAAGGTGCACGTCAGCTGTATTTATCCGTCGGGTGTGGGGGTTAATAAGACAGAACAGATTGATTTTTTGGTTGGGGACAAACAATAAGAAAGGCCCAAAGAAGTGACTCGGGTGCGTAATATCAAAGGATTTACTCTTTTGGAAGCCACTTTGGCCGTTGCGATCAGCGCCCTTCTGTTAGGTTCGCTTTTGCTAGTTTTCAAAGTGGGAAAATCAAGCTGGAATGTCAGTAATCAGCAAAGCGAACTTTTGCAACATGCACGGACGGCTATGGCGCGTTTAAGTTCGGAATTGCGTTATGCGACAGGTTTAACGCAGGCCAATTTGCTTGGTGTTGAGTTTACAACCAAGGTTTTGGTCGATTCGGATAATACGACGACAGAAACGATCCGTTATGAAGTTGTGGGCAACACGATTGAGCGTTCTGTCAACGCAGGGACAAAGCAAATTGCGGCAGGTGATGCTTTGCCCGGCGGGGTTATTGCAAAATTTTATAGTGTTACTCCGGTCAAGCTTGATGCTGGGTTTAACGTTGTCCCCTTGGATACGCTTGACCCTTTGTCCTTAGCCGTCGGGCTTAAGGTTGCGATGAGTATGCAGGATTTGCATTCTAAAACGGTGATTGTTTCTACGATGGCAAATTTTCGAGACAAGTGACGGGACAAATGAAAAAAATAAATAACAGTGGAGTGGCTTTTGTTACGGCAATTGTCTTGATGGTTTTGTTTTTAAACTTAGGCTTGGGGTATTTGATGATGGCCAGAACTCAACTTATGATTGCCCGAAATCAAATCAGTACGCTTAAAGCTTTTTATTATTCAGAAAGTGCGCTGCAGCATTCGATTGCCGAGCTTGTCAACAATGTGGATAAAGATGCCGACGGCTTGGGCAATATCCCTTTGCAGGATTTGGATGGGGATGCAAGTATGGATTATTCGGCAACATATAATTCTTCGACAAACATTATTTCATCGACGGGTAATACCGGTGTTGAGGGGATTGTACGCACGATTGAAACCAATGTGAAACCTAAAATATGGATTGGCTTTATGCAGGCCGGGCGCAATATTGTTGCAACTACTGGGAATAATGGGACGGTCACAGGTTTTTTGTATGCTAGCGGCACGATTAGCCTTTCCCCATTATTAACCGGTGGATTGCCGAGGCCTAATACGAGCACTTTGATTACACCTACGGTAAGTTTGCCAAGTTATAAGGCAAGTGCGGACCATGTTTATCCAGTTTTAAATTCATATATGTGGAATGGCCAGCCTCCGGATGGGAATGGCAGTTATTATATCAATGGAAATTTAACGATTGCCGGAGTTAATAATTTTAATTTGCAAGGAAGTCTTATTGTTAGCGGGGCGTTAAATATTTCTGCCTGCACGGGAAGTTTTACGATCCAACCGGCGGGCAATTATCCGGCTATTGTCGTCGGCGGCAGTATAGGGATGACTTCAACATGGAAACCTACAATCTATGGGGTAGTGTATGCAGGTCAAGATATTTCCCTTTCATCATTGACAGGGCCTACACGAATTTTTGCAGGTGCTTTGGTGGCGGGCAGAGATATTAATTTAACGAATACGACATTTGACCAGTTTACTTTTGGCTCGTCTCTAAATCCGCCGTATTTTACTGGAGCGGGCGCTGGACTTGCGGTTAATTATTGGAAGGGACATAAATAATTTTGCAGAGGATGCAGCTATGGAAAATACATTAGGACAATATAAGATTGTCCGCGAGATTGCCAAAGGCGGGATGGGCATTATTTATAAGGCCTTAAATCCAGCGACGCAAAAAACGGTGGCCATCAAAGTCCTTCCCCCCATGATGGTTGATCGCGTGACGGTTGAGCGTTTTCATCGTGAAGCGCAGGCGATGACCCAGTTAAAACATCCTAATATGATTGAAGTTTATGAGTCAGGGATGCAAGAGGGGAAACATTTTCTCGTCATGGAATTTGTTGAAGGCGATAATCTTAAGAATTTGATTACAGCCAAAGGGCCGCTGCCGATTGAACGCGTCATTAAAATAAGCGTTTGTGTTGCTGATGCGCTAGCGCATATGCATCAGAGGGGAATGATTCATCGCGATATCAAGCCGGGCAATATTATGATTTTGCCCGACGGACGAGTTAAGTTGATGGATTATGGTTTGGTCAAAATTTTAGGACGCACAAGTGTCACGGTCGAAGGTTCTTCTTTGGGCACCGCAGAGTATATGTCGCCTGAGCAAATTACAGGGGAAGGGGTAGATAGCCGCACAGATATTTATTCTCTGGGGATTACGATGTATGAAATGGTCACCGGCCGTCTTGCTTTTGAAGCCGACACGTTGCAGGAGTTGTTGCACAAACATCAAACACAAGCTGCCTTGGCGATTTCTGCACTTAGGCCGCAAGTTCCGTTCGAATTAGAATCGATGATCAACAAGGCGATGGCTAAAAATCTTGTGAACCGTTATTCTTGTGCGCAGGATTTAAAAAATGATTTGCAGAAGTTATCGAAAGAAGATGATCACGCTCAAAGCGCAACTCAAACCGATCTTACCCAAAAGGCACCCATTTTTTCGAGGCCCAACGCTGCTGGCCGGCCCCAAAAGGCCAAAGGCCTAGCTTGGGGAAAAATGTTTGCCCTTGTGGTTTGCGCAGCACTTATTTATTTTTATCGGGACAAGGCGACCGACATTTTTAAAAAAGTGCCGTGGAATAAATTTGCCGTAACGGTTGGGCAAAGGGATTTGGTAAAAGAAACGAATATTACCTTAACACTTCTAGAACAGGCCCAAGCGCATTTTGATCAGGGACAATCTTTTGCTCGTCAGGGATTGTCCGATGAAGCGATTTCTGAGATTCAAAAGGCCCTGCAATTAAGAGCGGATGAGCCGGTGTATTACAAACAATTAGCTTTAATTTATGAAAAGAAAAATGATTACAAAAAGGCTATAAAGGCTTGGAAAGATTTATTAAAATACGAAAACGATGCGGCCCAAATCAAAATCGCACAGCAGCATATTGAACAATTAACAGCGACTAAGAATTAAGGTTGAGTTTCATCTATCAACAGGTCAAATGGATCTATGCCAAAGTTATTGATAAAAAATGGGGAACGAAAAGGTTCTGTGATCCGGGTTGGTGATCAAAAATTAGAGCTTGGTCGCGATCCGTCTAACACGGTTGTGATTCCTGACAGGCGTGTTTCTCGACGGCATGCATCGATTTTTTCTCAAGCTGGGGAGTGGTGGATTGAAGACTTGGGGTCTGTCAACGGCACGTTTGTCAACGGCCAGACCGTGCGTAAAGGGAAGTTGCAATTTTGCGATCAAATCATGTTGGGGGCAACGGTCATTGAATTTTTGCAACTCAACGCACCCGAAGATCGCCAAACGGACGGATTGACTCAGGTGCGGTTGCTTTCAGCGCAGGAGAATGTGTCTAAAAGCAATGTGGTGATGTCGCTTTCAACTGCGTCGGGCAGTTTTGAAAAAAAAGATTTTCCCGCCGATCCAAAATCTTTGTTGGAATTATACCAGAGGTTATTGACGGTTTATCGGATCAGCCTTGATTTGGGTGTTGTTGTCGACCTTAAAAAACTTTCGTTTCGGATATTGGAATCTGTTTTAAATGTGATTAAAGCGGACCGTGGATTTATTATGTTGAAAGATGAGGAAACTCAGCAACTGATTCTACAAGCTGTTTATCGAAGGCCGGGAGTTGATGAAAGCGAAGAGATTTCTTTGTCACAAACCATTGCCCAACAAGTTATGCACAGCGGCGAATCGCTTTTGATTTCGGATGCGGGGTTAGATGAGCGTTTTAAACAAGCACAGAGCATTGTCATCCAGGGGATCCGCTCAACGATGTGTGTTCCCATAAAAATCAAGGATCGGATTTTAGGAATTCTCTACGTCGACACAAAAGGCAAGGTCGCCAGCTTTGTTCGCGAAGATCTTGAAATGCTAACCGCGATTTCTCATCAGGCGGCGGTGGCTATCGAAAATTCGCAGCTGTTTGACAATTTGCATAAAGTCAATGAGGAGCTCAAACAACAGCAAGCCCAATTGATTGAGTCCGAAAAATTATCCGCCTTAGGCCAATTAGCCGGCGGGGTTGCGCATGAGATCAATAATCCGATGACGAGTATTTTGGGATATTCGCAGTTGATTGTTGGACAGCTGGGGAAAGAGAACTTGGATGCACACAAAATAAAAGAATGTGCCGAATTTGCGGGTATTGTCGAGAGTGAAGCCCATCGTTGCCAGGCGATCGTTCAAACTCTTTTGCAATTTGGCCGCCGTAAAAAAGAAGAAATGGTGGCGATGGATGTCAATAAGGCCATTGAAGCAGCTCTTCTGATTGCGAAATTTCACATTAAAAAAACGCACATTGAAATCAAACAGCAATTGTCGTCTGGCTTGCCGGCGATTATGGCTGATGCCAATCAATTGCAGCAGGTTTTTTTGAATTTGATTATTAATGCACGCGATGCGATGGAAAAAAATGGAGGAACGTTACTTATCAGCTCGTGCGACTCAGCAGAAGGTCACGTGATTGTCAAGTTTGCGGATACCGGGTGTGGTATTCCGGAGGATAAATTAGATGAGATTTTTAAGCCTTTGTACACGACTAAAGAAGAAGGCAAAGGGACTGGTTTAGGATTATCGATTACTCAAGACATTCTTGAACTTCATAAAGCAAAGATTGAAGTTGAAAGCACCGTCGGAAAAGGAACGACTTTTACAATACGTTTCCCGGTGATAGGCGGATAAATTTTTCAACAAACCATTTGAGGCCAAATGACGGAATCTCAGTTTTTTAAGAAAATCGCGCAGGGCTTAATGACTCCGGTTAAATTTCAGGGCGGGGATTTCCTGGAGAATATGTTAGAAAAAGGCGTGCGCGTTGTTGTCGATATTGGATCAAGTTCGATAAAGATCATCGAAGTTCAGGCAACATCAAATGGCCCTCTCGTCAGAACTGTGGCTTATCGTGAATTCCCACGTTCTCTTGACTCTAAGGGGTCTATGCCAGCGCAGGCGCTTATTGAGCAAACTTTGGTTGATTTATGGCGCAGTCATAAGATACGGCCGGGCGATGTGCGTTTGATTATTTCTGATCCGGCGGTGTATTTGCGGTATTTGACGATTCCGCGGATTGAGGAGCAGGAATTACAAAAAGCCTTGCGATGGCAAATTGAAAAATATGTGCCGTTTGCGATTGAAGAGGCCAGCATTGATTATCAGATCGTCGATCATGAAGGCCTAAAAGATAAAACTCAAATGCGGATTATTGTTGTTGCGGTCGAACGAAAGGTCATTGATAAATATTTGGGGATTTTAAAGGCCGTTAAGGTCGTTCCAACGGTCATTGATATTGCGGCGTTTTCTGCGGCGAAAGCGGTTATGAAAATGAGCCCTGCCAATTCGCAGCAAACAGTTTTAGTCGTCGATATCGGGGCGCATACGATATCGATGGTCGTTTTTAAAGCCCGTGTGCTTTTGATGGTTCGCAGTATTGAAAATGCCGGCGATCAGATGACGCGCATGATCAGCGAAACCTGCACAGTCGACATCATGACGGCCGAAGATTTAAAGCGTCAGGCCGTTCTTTTTTTCGATGAGAAATCAGCTTCTTCTCATAATAAAGTGTTAGCTGTTATGCAAACAATTTGTCAACAGTGGGCCCAAGAGATTGATCGTTCATTGACGTACTGTGAACGGGAAGGACTCGCAGAGACAATCGACAAAATTATTCTTTGCGGGGGCTCGGCCAAACTTAAAGGCCTTGATCAATTTGTTGCCAGCCAGTTGGGGTTGCCTGTTGAAGTTGTTAATGTTGCCAAACACATCCCTTGCGAACAACTCGACGCTCAAGGGTTGGCGACAGAGTTTTTGGCCGCTTATGGCGGGTTGTATTAAACATTTCTCCAAGAGGAGTTTTTGTGCGACAGATTAATTTATTGCCCGAATCTTTGCAGCAGGCGCAAAATAAAAAGAAAATTTTAAATTCTTTTTTTGTCACATTGATTCCGACGGTATTCGCGGTTGGAGCCATTCATGTTTTGACGATATTGTTTATTGCGAATTTAGAAGGCCAGGTCAAACATCCTGCCGCGAATATGGACACTATGGAATTTATGGCCTTGCGGGAAGAAATCCAGAAAAAATCAGAGGATGTCCAAAAATATACACAGCAGTATGGGGCACTTATCAACAGTTATATGGACAATTTTTTATCCCAGGATATTTTAAAAGCTCTCGGAGCTATCAGCCATCATAAAGTTTGGTTTACGCGTTTTGAATTGAATAATAAAAATCGGGCATGTGAAATTCAGGGCAAGTCTTTTAATACGCGCTTAGTCAGCGAGTTTATGTTAGGGGTCAAGAAAGCGCCTTTTTTTGATAATGTGACATTGATTTCAATGGAAAAAGGGCAGGATGAGAAGGTCAATTTTAAGATCGTCTGTGTGCTTAAGTAACCGGTTTTAGAGGCTGTTTGCGGGAGATTGTCGTCGGATGGATATTGATATCAAAAAAATTTATAAGATCGAGTTTTGGCTGGTTGCCATTATTCTTTGTGCTTTTTTTGTTTTGGATATTTATCCTCAAGCGATTCGTATTTTTTCACTCTTGCAGACGATAGATGTCTCCCGGAAAACGGCCTTGGCTTTGCCGCCGCAAGAAAAGGAAAGAATTCGTCAGGAATTATTAAACGATAAAAAAAGACTCGACGAATCTGACGGGGCGATGCGCGGGATTGTCAGCAGTATCGAGCAAAAGATATCCGGTGAAAAGAGCATTCCTAACATTACTTTGAAATTAGAAGAATTGTCAACCGGTTGCGGGATTGATTTATTGAGCATCAAGCCATCGGCGTTAATCTCGGAGGGCGGCTATGATGCATTTACCATTGACCTGGAGTTTGAAAGTGAATATGGACAGTTGATTAATTTTTTGTCGCTCTGGGCGCAGACACCGTTTTATTTAACAGTTGAACAGGTGACTGTTTCTAAATCCAAAGAGACATCTTTAAAACTGGATGTCAATCTTAAACTCAAGGTGCTTTTTAAGCAGGAACCCAAAACTTTGTAAGATTTAAAAGGCGTACGGATCATGAGCCAACGTGAAAAATTTATAGGGATTATTTTATTGGCCCTTGCTGTTTTGTGTGTGGTTGTGTTTAGCTCGCGACATTTTCCCGTTTCAGTTCCCGACGGAAAAACAGTTCAAGAGATTAAGAATGGCGTTACTGCGACAAAAACGCCGGCGCAGGATTCCAAAGACGATTTTAAGCGAATGGTCGACAAAGTTATGCTTCAAAATCAGCCTAAGCAAGCAAGCGAACCGGTCGACCCTTTTAGAAAATTTGAACTCCGGGATCTTATGGAGGGTAATATTTTAGAATTCTCTGAGCTGAAATTAATTGGGATTGTGATGGATGAGGAAATCACAGCGGCCTTGATCAATGATGAAATTTTGTATGTTGGTGATGAGATATCCGGGTTTAAAGTCACAGAAATTCTTGCGAATGAAGTTTTTTTAACCCGGGGGCTTGAAAAATATACTTTGAAGCTATTTGAAGAACAGTGACACAAAGAACGGATGTTGCACAAATGTTCAAGGAGGTCGACGAGAAATGTCCCCAATTAAGATTTTAGTGATCGAAGACGATCCGGTTATTATTCATATGAATGAAAGATTGTTAGGCGAGAAAGGATACCAGGTTATCACCGCCCGTGACGGCTTAGAGGGAATTGACCGAGCCTTGGATGAAAAACCGGATCTTATCCTTTTGGACATCATCTTGCCTCGAATGCACGGGTTTGAGGTCTGCAAACTTTTAAAATTAAATCCTGCGACAGGACATATTCCTATCATTTATTTGACGGGGACCGGTTTAGAAGAGGTGGCTCAAAATGAACCCGAAATTAAAGCCCAGGGGTACATTGCCAAACCGTACGATATTAACGCACTAGATAATCTTATCCAAGAAGTCCTCAAGAAAAACCATTGAGGACTATATTAAGGAGATCCCGCCATGGGACAACACGAAAAAGCGAGCAAGCGTCAATTAAAGATTCTTGTTATCGAGGATGATCCGACGATCATTAAAATATATGAACGGATATTATCCAATGACGGCCATCGGGTTGTCAGCGCGCTGACCGGAGCGCAGGCAGTCACTAAGCTTAAGGATGAATCTTTTGATTTGGTTTGTTTGGATTTGAAACTTCCGGATATGGACGGGATGGATTTATTAAAATTAATCAAAAGAAAAGTCGAGTGGATTCCGGTTATTATCGTGACCGCTAATCCTTCCTTGGAATCTTCCCTTGAGGCTTTAAATGCGGGGATTGTCACCGAATATATCACAAAGCCGTTTGATACCAAGGAGCTTGTGATAACTATTCGCCAGTCCGTCGAGAAAGCCAAACTTCTTTTGGATAATAAGAGATTATTAAAACGGCTTGAAAATACAAACAAGGCCCTGACGGAACGCGTTGAGCAGCTTGAAGAATTTGCGCAAGATTCTGTAAAGCTGCAGAGGCGGATTACAGAATTAAATGCGTATGTTGAGTCTTTGGGCAAAAAGTTTCCCGGCGCTTAAGCTGGTATCGTTTTGTTTATAAAAATGTTTTTGAATAATCACAAAGTCGGCTAAAGTGAAAATAGGTTTATTCTCAGATATTCACAGTAATCTCGAAGCTTTCGAAAGTGTTTTAAGTGCTTTAAAGCAGGCCAAGGTTGACCGCTATATTTTTTTAGGAGATCTTGTCGGCTATGGCGCCAGTCCACGGGAATGTATTGAAATATTAAAAAGATTAATCGACGAGAAAGGGTGTTTGTGCATCGCCGGAAACCATGATTATGCCGTTTGCGGATTAACAGCGTATGAACATTATGCTTTAAATGCCAAGACGTCGATTGATTGGACAAAAAAGCAGCTTAATTCTCAGCAGTTAAAGTTTTTGGCGGATTTGCCTTTGGTGGGCGATTCACGTGATGCCTTTGGGGAAGACGAACTTTTAGAACAATTTACGATCGTCCACGCGAATTTGGTATCGCCAAAAGATTGGCGGTATATTTGGGATATTGATGATGCTTTTGAGAGTTTTCAAATACTTCAACACCGACTGTGTTTCGTCGGGCACTCGCATAAACCGCTTGTTTTTACGTGCGGTCCGATTGTCGATTGGTTTATCCACGACCAGATTTCTTTAAAGAAAGATTTGAAATATATTATTAATGTTGGCAGCGTCGGGCAGCCCAGAGACGGGAACCCGAAAGCTTGCTATGCGATTTATGATACTCAAACGGATATTGTGGACATTAAACGAGTCGATTATGATATCTCAACGGCTCAAGCCAAAATCATTTCTGCGGGCCTTCCCAAGCTTCTTGCTGACCGCCTAACGACGGGAAAGTAAACGTCGCGCGAGGGTGTTCCTAAAAATTAACTTGTCGATTTTGATTTTTAAGTGGTACTATTTAACTATGCTTTAATCCGTCCTTTTTGTATGCTTGAATGTTCTCCATAGACTTCTTTCTTAAAAGTAAAGTGCATTAACGTTATGAAAAAACAACGTTGGTCTAAAAACTGTTGTTATAAACAGCTTATTTTTAGGGTTTTATTTTTGGTGTTGCTGGGAAACAGCACTCCTTTGAGCATAAAGTGTGTTTTAGGGCAAGAACTTCCGCCTGTTGGTTCACACGTTTTGTTAAGTCAAGAAGTTGTGCCTCCTTTATTAAAAGGAATTAAGGTTTTTGAGGACAATCCATTGCGTATGGATTTTATCCTTGATAAGGGAGCGAGTCTTGATTCTGTGGATGTTTTGCAGTCGCAGGCTCATCGGATGGTTCGATATTTTTTAGCTGCATTGACTATCCCCGAGAACGACCTTTGGGTTAATCTTTCCCCGGATGAACGTGATCGTATTATTCCTCAATCTTTTGGATGGACAGAAATGGGGCGCGATCTTTTGGCGCAGGATTATTTGCTTAAACAAATATCTGCGTCATTGATTGACCCTCAAGAAAAAACGGGTCAAGAATTTTGGGATAAGGTGTATAGAGAAGCCCAAAAACGTTATGGGACTAAGAATATCCCTATTAATACTTTTAATAAAGTTTGGATTGTTCCACAGAAAGCTGTTGTATTTGAGAGTGGGGATTCTGCGTATATCACCGAAAGTCATTTGAAGGTTATGCTTCAAGAGGATTATTTGGCACTTGAAAAAAGAACTGATAATCTTGCGTCTGCCGAAATAAACAAAGGGACAAATCGCTTAAGCACAGATGTCCTTCGTGAAGTGGTTGTTCCTGTACTCGAGAAAGAAGTCAATGAAGGGAAGAATTTTTCTCAATTGCGGCAGATTTACCATTCATTGATTCTGGCAATTTGGCTTAAAAGAAAAATGAGTGACAGCTATTTTTCACAAACATATTTTGACCAAGAAAAGATTGCCGGCATTGCTCTTGAAGATAAAGAGGTTAAGGACAAAATATGGGCACAGTATCTTGAGTCTTTTCGAAAGGGCGCTGTTAATTTTGTTCGCGAAGAATTTGATTCGAAGTCTGGGCAATTAATACCACGGAAATATTTTTCAGGTGGAGCTGGGTTTCAAAACATTAGAAGTGTTTGGAGCTCTGTATCTAGTCCTTCCGTGTTGCCGATTTCTCCAGCGGGGGAGTTGAAATTAAGGGTTGATTTCTCTGCGGTTGGACCAGATAATTTGAACGCAACGGTTTCTTCGGCTGCTGTCGGGCTTGATTTAGAAACAACACGTCAGATTTTATCAGAAGGGCAAATGGATGTGTCCGGGATCAAAGACATCCGGTTAAAAAACTTTTTAGAGAAACTGAATGCTTTAGGGCTTAGCGATATTGTTGTTATCGGCGGTGCTGCTAAAGATCATTTGTTGGGAGATTCAACATCGATTTTAAATATTACCCTCAAAGTTAATTTAGCAGATGAAGAGCGTTTGGAGTATGTTCTTTCGCCCGTATTAAAGGATGAACGTCTTTGGGATATTGCAAAGAAAAGGTTAGAAATTTTGGCTCATAGCATTGGAGTTACCGTGGAGCAAATGCTTTTAGCTCAGGATAATCCTAATGTTGCAACTTTTGAAGGGATTCCTGTGACGTATATTGGGCCAACTCGGATAGGGGATACCGTTGTTAAACAGTATGTCGTTGATGAAACTACGCAACGGATTATGTCGATGGTCAGTGGGCCCTCGATTTTAAATTTAGCAATTGATGGGAATGGGCGTTTTTATGGTCACCAGGTTTCGCTTGCAGATTTACAGCAGGGGCGTGTTCGTATTTATGGTCAGCCTGAACAATTAACATTAGCGCAGGTTATTCGGGTCTTAGCATCAGCGGCGGAGTTTCGTTTGAGCATTGATGAACAGACGCAGGCGATTTTAAAGAAACGGGCTGCCGAGCTTTTATTTATTCCAGTTTCTCCCGATCAAAGAAAGATGCTCCAAAGAATTTATCATAAATATCTTGAAGTAATTAAGTCTAGGATGGGACAAGATGCCGTTGATGGTTTTAAGAAAATGACCGATGATTTAGGGATTCTCGCGGTGTTAGAGCATCACGAAGCCAGCAATATTGCTCATAGCATATTGGAAACTTCGATTTTGCCAATAGATTCGATTAGTGATCCTAATGCGGAACAAGCCCTTCGTAATTTAATTGATCGGCTTGCCAGAGATAAGCTTTCCGACGATGGGGTCGTGGCATTACAAACAAGTTTTGATCAAATGAAAATACAGGATTTATCGACGCAAGAAATTTCAGGGTTGTTAGATTACATAGAGGAGCATATTTCTTATTTGCGTGATATGTTAAATCGTAATTTGGAAGGAGTAATTCTCCCTCGAACAGTTGCGGCTCATGAATTTACGACTGTCAGTTCTTTGTCCGAAACGGACATGGTTGCCACTGCAGTTGATTATCAGAGGATTGGTATTATGCAACATATCTCTCATCAATTGCTTTTGGTTGTAGCTCAAAGGAATATTTCTCCGAAGTTTTTGCCGGTTGGATTAAATCATGAACTTGTTTTGAAAACTTTAAGAACCGGTCGTATTGAAGAAAGTGATATGCCAGAGCCGGTAAGAAATTTCTTTAAGTTTTTGCGGGATAAAAATTTGGATAATGTCATTCTCGTTGGGGGAGCTGTTCGGGATATTTTCTTTGGCAGAGCTCCTGATGATTTTGATGTTGGAATTGTAGCCGACGGTTTGAGCGCTCAAGAGCGTGGGATAGCTTCATTTACTCGCACAGAGGCTAATGAACGGATATGGCAAGTTGCACAAGATTCTTTGCAAAGATTATCAAAAGATTTGGGTTCTCAACCGATATATTTGCTGCGCAGTGGCGATCCTAATGCGTCGCGTTTTGAAGGCAGGGAAGTCCAATGGGCAGGTCCTTTAAAGATTTTTGCGGTTGGTGTTACGTTGCGGCAAATGTTGGCTGAACGCTCATCTGATGGTGCCATTGGCGAATTTTATCCGTCATCTTCGGGTCCATCGAATCTTAGGGTTGGGATTGATGCTAATGGCCGTGTTTATGGTTTACGTGGGATTTTAGATTATGCTTTAGGCCGAGTTGAAATTGATGGAGACGGGAACAATTTTTCGATGGGTGCGGTTTTGCGGTCTGTGCGATTATATATTGGGTTTGGGCTTGAGTGGGATCCGTCGGTTAAGACTTTCATCCGTCGGAGTGTTAACCAATATTTGCAAGGGATCACTCCTGTTGGGGATAATGATTTTAATATTGCCACAGGATTATTAGAAAAAATTTTTCGTGATATTGGGTCGGATGTTGTTAAGCGTCAAAGGCTTGATTCCTTGATTCATGAATTAGAAATTGACAAAGTTATTGCACTTTTAAATATGCATCATGACCAAAATTCGCAGGTGATTGATATTAAAAATATCAGCCAAGATAATTTGGCTGTTTTTTATAATCGTCTTAACGTAAGAGCGGATATCACTCAATGGGGATTGCGGTTTGATTCTTATGCAGAGAATTATTTTTCGAGAGAATTTATTGAAGACATCCGCAGCCGGACTGCCGAAGATGTTGAAATCCATATTGGAGATTCTTTGCCTGATGAGGATAAGTGGCAAAGTGAGGGTTGGGCTGTGCAACGCCTCTTTATTAATAGAGGATTTGATTCGCAACGTGCGGACGTATGGAACCAGAGGCTTTACCGTTTTAAAAAAGAAGGTCGTGTCCGATATGTTTTTGAGGGAGTAATAACTCCTGCCCAGATTTATCAGCTGTTAGCAGCTTTAAAAGTTTTTAATTATCCTGTTAATCAGATTATGATTAGTAATAATCAGCAATTTGATCTTCGTAAATATTATCAGAAGCAAATTGGTGAAAGTTTTACAGATGTCCGTTCTATTATTTTGACGCTCAACATTTTTATCAAACCTTTGCTCAAAGAGTTGAAGCGTGCTGGGTGGGTTGTTATTCAAGATAAGACTGCGTTGGGCTTGTCTTATTTACGTTTAGAAAAAGATGGGCATGCAATTGTTTGCGCTTATTTAAATTCGATGCAAGGGCAGGCGTCAGCGACGTTTTTTGATATTGCCCATAGCCTAGGAGTAAAAGATTTTGTTTTTTGGGGGACTGTGGGTGCATTAAACCCCAATTTAAAGTATATGGACAGTCTTTATCCGCGAAAAGTGTTTCATGCCGATGACCCTAATATTTATCAACCTCCAGTTAATCTTCGCGCGAATGAGAGTGCTGTTTTTTCAGGGGACATTGTTGATGTTCACACCCCTTTTAATGAAAGTATTCCTGTCTTACGAAATTATCGTGAAATGGGTGTTGCGGCTGTTGAAATGGAATTGTTTTGGTTATTTAAATGGGTAAATGAGCTCAAGGATCCTAAGGCCCGATTAGATGTTGTTTTAAATGTTTCTGAAGTTTTGACCGCTGGTATGACATCTTTACCGCAACAGCCAGTGTTATCCGTAGGGCAAAAACAAAATATCTTTAACTTGCATGTGCGTGAAGAAATTCGACGGATTGTTAAGTCAGTTAGTTCTTCGGCGTTAAAGGGAGGGATTGATTTAACTCGAAGCCGGAAATCCTTGTATGTTAAGACAGCGGATGAGGGCATGAAATTTAGATTTGATCCAGCTAGCATCGAGCAATTACGAGGTGCCCAAGGGTTAACCCCAATTATTGTTGATTTTTGGCCAATGGAAGAAACAGTTCCTCAGTTTTTAGGTGTTATGAAAAATGTAAATACCTTACGGGATTATTAGCAGTTTAAAGTAGATAGGTATTGGGTAGTACATTTATAAATCGTTCTCGACAGTTTCGGTGAAGTCTGGTATAAGTAATCTTCACATTTTGAAATTTGTTAATGTTATTTACGGGGAGTAGCGCAGCTGGCTAGCGCACTTGCTTTGGGAGCAAGGGGTCCCGGGTTCGAATCCCGGCTTCCCGACTTTAATTTATATTTTTTGAAAGGGATTCGAAGCCGACCCGAGCGCCATTGGTACAAGCGAGGGCGGCCGGCTTCGGAGGAGCCCCGATGAATATCGGGGCGGGGGAGAAGGAATCCCGGCTTCCCGACTTTTATTTTTTTCTTTCCCATGATTCCACGCGACCACACAAAACTGATCTGCGACATCGGCGAGTTAAGCGGTCTTTTTTCTGACACGCCCAGCCTAGACGGATTTCTTCAAAGAATCGTCGAAATGATCTCTTCTCACATGCGTTCGGAAGTCTGCTCGATCTACATCTATTATGAAAACACTAACCAGCTGGTTTTGCGCGCGACCAAGGGCTTAAAGCTCCAGGCTATCGGTAATGTCAAAATGAAGTTGGGGGAGGGTTTGACAGGGATTGCGCTTAAAGAGTTGCGGCCGGTTTGCGAAAAAAATGCAAGTAAGACCCCCGGCTATCGGTATTTTCCGGATATCGGCGAAGAGCAGTATGAATCTTTTTTGGCTGTTCCTATTCTCCGGGGAACGACGCGTATCGGTGTCGTTGTCATCCAAAATTCGCAAAAAAATTATTTTTCAGAAGACGATATCAAAGTTTTTCGTGCGATTACCTCCCAGTTGGCCAACACGATCGAAACGGCCAAACTGCTCATCAGCTTTAACGAAAAGGCCAATACACCCACCGACTTATCGACGGAAAAAGAGCTTAAATTCATCAAAGGCCGTGTGGGGTCAGAAGGCTTTGCGTTTGCGCCGGCAGTCGTTTATGAACAGTCTGCGATTTTTGTCCCGCCAAGCGAGGCAAATCCCAGACAGTTTTCGCTTGATGATTTTTACAGTGCTGTCGAAAAAACTGAGCAACAGCTTGAAGTCTTGCAGGCGCAGATTGAAGAAAAACTTTCGGACGTAGCGTCTTTGATTTTTACCGCTCAGATTTTGATGCTCAAAGACCAGGCTTTTTTGGATGCGATCACCAAAGCGATTGCCCAAGGGGTTAATCCGCCGGATGCACTACGGCAGATTGTCACACAATATGCGCTGATGTTTGAAAAGCTGCCAAATCAATATTTGCGTGATAAAAAGCACGATGTGTTGGATATTGGTAATCGTCTTTTAGAAAATCTCGTCGGGGTCCTTGACGATGAACATGATCTTCATGGCAAAATCGTGATTTCTCGCCAGCTTTATCCGTCGGATATTTTGAAATTTTCTTCTTTAGGCGTTTGTGGCATTATCCTTTTAAGCGGCGGGGTCGCATCCCATTTGACTATTTTGGCGGTCTCGCTCGGTGTTCCGGTTGTTTTTTGCGAAGAGACAGCGCTTTTGAAAATATCGTCTGGTACAAAAGTTATTCTCGACGCAGATTTGGGGAATATTTACGTCAAACCGACGCAGGAAGTCATCGAGACTTTTAAGAATAAAGAAAAGGACCGTCAGCTTGCCGCTGAGCTTAAAGCCCAGATTAAGGAAATAACTTTAACGTCCGATGGCACTGCCGTCGAGCTAATGGCCAACATCAACCTTTTAGGCGATTTGAAAACGGCGCGGGAATACAAGGCCCAAGGCATTGGGCTGTATCGCACGGAGTTTCCTTTTATTGTCCGCAGTGATTTTCCGTCGGAAGAAGAGCAGTTTTTGGTTTACAAAAAGCTTGTTGACGGGATGCCGGGCAAGGAAATTACGTTTCGCACGCTCGATATTGGCGGCGACAAAGTCCTCTCCTATTATGACAACGGCAGCGAAGAAAACCCTTTTTTAGGGATGCGTTCGATTCGTTTTTCACTCAAGCACAAAGATGTTTTTGCCCAGCAGATTCGCGCGATTTTGCGCGCCGGGGTGGGGGCTAACATTCGGGTGATGTTTCCGATGATTTCTTCTTTGGACGAATTTTTGCAGGCCAAAGATTTTGTTTATCAGTGCGCTGATGAGCTAAAAAAAGAGGGCATCGAGAGCCTTGCCACTTTGCCGATCGGAATGATGGTTGAGCTTCCGTCGGTCATCGAAATTATCGACGAGCTTGCCGTGGCAGCGGATTTTTTTAGTATCGGAACCAATGATTTTATCCAGTATATGCTGGCCGTTGATCGAACCAATGAAAAAGTCGCGGACTTTTTTTTGCCGCATCATCCGGGGGTTTTGCGCGCTTTAGCCCGTGTAGCCCAGGCTGCTTTGCGGCATAAAAAGGACATTTCCGTCTGTGGTCTTATGTCGCATCAGGAAAAGTTTGTGCCCTATCTTTTAGGCATTGGGATACGCAAATTTAGCGTCGCCTCAAGATATCGTTACAGAATCCAAAAATCCGTTGAGGCCATCGATATCGCTACAGCGCAAAAACACGCGCAGAATTTGCTTTCGCAAAAGTTCGTCGCTGATATCGAAACTTTGCTTAAATAATGTGTGCCGATGAATATCTCTGCTTTAATCAAACTGCGTATTGAAAAAATTATCCGCTTTATTCTGATCGAAAATTTTCATACGATTTTGGGCTTGCTTGTTTTGGCTGTCGCTGGGACGCTTGCTTACCGCAATGCGTTTGGGGCGCCGTTTGTTTTTGATGATTTGACGCAAATTCTCCAGAATCCCAATATCCAATCGTGGCATTGGCCGTGGCCTTTTATTCAAAACAACCGCCGGCCGTTTTTGTATTTGACTTTAGCGTTTAACTTTCGTTTTGACGGTTTTAATCCGCTGGGCTATCACGTTTTTAATATTCGCATGCATATTCTCTCGGCGATGATGCTCTTTTTGTTCGTGCACAAAACATTTAATCTGCCATCAATGGGTCAATGGCTAAAAAAAGATGCGTTTGTTTTAGCTTTGTCGTCGGCTCTGTTTTGGCTTTTGCACCCGATGCACACGCAGGCTGTTACGTATATTATTCAGCGGGCCGAATCGCTTATGGGGTTGTTATTTTTGACGTCATTGTATTGCGCCAGCCAATATGTGACTTCACGGCGGGCATTTTGGTTAATAGCATCGGGTATGGCTGCAGTGTTTTGCGGTTTGACTAAGGAAGTTGCGCTTGTTTTGCCTGTCATGGTGCTTTTTTATGACAGGACTTTTTTTTCGGAAAGTATTTTGTCGGCTATTAAACGCAGCCGGTTTCTTTATATCAGTTTATTTTTGATGTGGGCTGGAATGTTTTTCTTATATTTTACGACAAGGCCCGAAGAGAAATTGACAGCTGGTTTTGGTATGCAGGGGATGTCGCCGTTTTTGTATGCGGCTAATCAACCGGCGGTCATTTTGCATTATCTGCGTCTTATCCTTTGGCCTCATCCGTTGGTTTTTGATTATCAGTGGCCGCCAGAGGGTCAAGTCCATCTTTTATTACCGAGCATCGCTGTCGTTGTAACGTGGGTTGGGGTTTTGGGGGCGTTGTATCGGCGGCATCGTTTTTTGAGTTTTTTGTGTTTAAGTTTTTTTATTCTGCTTTTGCCATCGTCGAGCATTATTCCGCTTAAAGATTTGATTTTTGAGTATCGGCTGTATTTGTCTTTAACATGTGCCGCGGTCTTAGGTGCAGTTAGTTTGAAGCTTTTTGTAGAAAAGTTTGTGCATTCCAAAAGTCGAAAAGGTTTTTTTGTTGTTTGCGTGACTCTTGTGTCCGTGATTTTGGGCGGGTTAACGTATCAGCGCAACAAAGTTTATTTGTCTGAAGAAAGTCTCTGGAAAGATGTGATCAAAAAACAGCCGGCCAATGCGCGGGCGTACAATAATTTGGGGGAATATTGGCTGCGGCAAGGGCGCGATGAGTCGGCGAAGAGTTGTTTTTTAAAGTCGATTTCTTTGGACCAAAAGTACGCGGATGTTTTTGCGAATATGGCCACAGTTTTGGGCAAAGAGGGAAAAATTGACGACGCTATTGCGTATGCCCGTCAGGCTGTCGTCATCGACCCAGATTTTGCCGTCGGGTATAACAATTTAGGTTCCGCGCTTTCGCAAGCTGGACGTTATGAGCAAGCGGTGCCCTATTTTGAAAAAGCTCTCTCTTTAGGGTTTGTTCGAGAAGGAGTTCTCATTAACTTGGCTGTTGCTCTTAATAATTGTGGCCACAAGGATATGGCGACGAAGGTTTTAAAAGATGCTTTGCAATTAAACCCCTCATCGACCGAGATCCCATCGCTTTTAAACGAGGTGTTGGGCAAAAATTTCTGAAAAATTATCTGGTATTTCAAGGAGTCCTGCATATAATTAACCAATGAAAGAGGAAAACATTTCCATGGCCAAACAACTTAAACGCCTTCTGTTTGTCAATGTCAATAAGTACCAGCAACAAATCCTATTTCCTGCCCTTATTATTTGTTTAGTCGCTTGTGCCGGTGTTTTTTATACACTCTACTATATCAATTACGTTGATAAAAATCTTGCCGTGGTCTGTCATATTGACGTGACGCAGTTGTCCAAAGATATTCCGTGGTTTATGCAGATGCACAGTTTTAATAAAGTTGTGCCGTGGATTCTTTTTGGGATGACAACGGTGCTTCTTATTGTTATTTGTTGGATGTTTTTTGTTTCGAACAAAATTTTAGGACCCAGCAATCGTATTCTCAAAGAGCTTGACGATATTTTAAGTGGCAAGCGGCAAGACCCTATCGGAACCCGTCAGGGGGACGAATTTTTTGAAGAACTCCTCAAGCGTATCAATGCCCTTATCCAAAAAACGCGATAATCTTTTGCCTCGATGACACTGCTGCCTTTAGCCGCGTTTGTCTTCATCTTTTGTGTTTTGTTAAAAAAAACGTTACTTGAAAAACGTTTGGCTTTTTTGTGGGCTGCGCTTATTTGGGCGATCGCTGCGGTGACTATCATTGAGATATTAAGTATTTTTCACGGTTTGACAAGAGCGGCGGTGGCTGGATGTTGGGGGCTAGTGAATTTTGCGGCGATAGGATGCTTGATATTTTTCTCCACAAAATTAAAGAATAAAAAAACAGCCTGGGCAACTTCCTTATCAAAATGGAATTGGATTGGGATTTGTTTGACGGTTACGATTATTTTTGTCGTCGGAATTAATGCCATTTTTGCGGCGCCGAATAATTGGGACTCGATGACGTATCATTTGCCGCGCGTCATGCATTGGATCCAAAACCACAGCGTTGAACATTATCCGACACCGATTCTTCGCCAGCTTTATCAACCACCGGGAGCTGAATACTTAATTCTTCATTTTCAAATTCTTGCTCAAAGCGATCAGTTTGCTAACCTGATCCAATGGTTTAGTTTATTAGGTTCTGTCATCACCGTCAGTTTGCTTGCGTTTGAACTTGGAGCGGGAAAAAGCGGACAAATTCTGGCCGGACTTCTGGCTGTGACAATTCCGATGGCGATTTTGCAGGGGACAAGTACGCAAAATGATCTGGTCGTTGGGTTTTGGTTGCTGAGTTTTGGCTATTTTTCTTTGCGATTGTTTAAAACACAGAGTCAAGCATCGTTTCGATGGGTTGAACTTTTGGGGGCATCTTTAAGTTTGGCATTAGCTTTATTGACCAAAGGTTCGGCATATATTTATGCGGTGCCGTGGCTTATATGCTTTTTTATTGTCGATATTTTTAAAAAACATCGAATGATTTTTAGGGATTTGGCGGTCATTGTGGTAATTTGTTTGGCTGTTAATTCGGGATTTTATAGCCGAAATATTCGGCTTTTTGGTGCGCCTTTGTCCGCCGGCAGCGAAGAGTACGCTAATAGCGGAAATTTGATTTTAAACGGTTTGTCCAATGGGGTTCGAAACGCGGCACTGCATTTGGGAACGCCGTCTTTCGCGGTGAATAATTTTTTAAAAGAAAAAATTGTTCATTTGTCCGGCAATGACAAAAATAATAGTTGGGGGGATTTTGAAATTCCATTCTCGTCAACGAATGAAGATATTGCCGGTAATCCGTTTCATTTTTTGTTAGCGTTTTTTATTTTTATTGCTGTTTTGATATCCCAAAAATCCTCAATACTTTTAAAGGTCTATACACTTCTTATCCTTTTAGGTTTTGGAATATTTTGCGCGTTTTTCAAATGGCAATTGTTTAACAGTCGTTTGCATTTGCCGCTTTTTTTGCTCAGTATGCCGGTTGCGGGGTTGATTTTAGAAAAAATACAGCGGCGTTGGCTTGTCGTCGGGATAATAAGTGTTCTTCTTTTTGCTGCTGCCACGTCGTTATTTTGCAATGAACGTCATCCGCTTGTTGGCAAAAACAATGTTTTTAATATGAGTCGAACACAGCAGTATTTTTTGTATCGAAAATTTATGGCGCTTCCGTATGTTATTGCGGTCAAATACGCATCTTCCCGCTGTGATTCACACGTTGGGCTTTTGTTAGGCAACGATGACTGGGAATATCCGCTGTGGATTTTGCTAAAAAAAGAAAAGCCGGATTTGAAAATTGCGCATGTCGGGGTAAACAATGTTTCAAATGTGCTTGGGCTTAGGACAAAAGTTCCAGTTGTTATTTCAGAGCTTCCGGACCCGCCGGCGGTGTTAAATTTCAATACAGAAAAATATATTAGATGTCAAAAATCCTCCTTTATGAGTCTTTATGAAAATGCCGAATTTTCATTTTAATTTGATTTAAATTTTTTAATATTGGAAAATTTTAATAACCAAGACTAGAATGGAAAATAAAATTTTCAATAATTGAACTTCCAGTTTAGGAGGATTTAATGAAAGTTACTTTGCTTATTCCGGTTCTCAATGAAATTGTCGGCCTAAAA